>CAMDWA010000023.1 GCA_945877855.1 Thermoflexus hugenholtzii JAD2
GAGGTCTTAGCGCAGCTTGCGGCTATAGCCGCAAGCTGCGCTAAGACCTCGGAGGTTTTTGTGCGACGAAAAGACCCGCCAGCGGCATAAGACGCGCCACCGGCGCGTCTCTCTACGGCAAAATCTGCCGTTGGGCGAAGGCTGTTCAAAAGCCAGCACTTCACTTAACCCGTCATCTCCGCGAAAGCGGGGATCCATAACGAGGCCGGTCAAAAATGCGGCAAACCAGTCAAACGACGCCTGTCTGGTTATAGATTCCCGCTTTCGCGGGAATGACGAGGCGATTTTTGAACAGCCTTGGCGGTTGGGCGAAGGCCAGCATTTGGGGCGGGTGAGTCTGGGATACTATACGCCTATGCTGCGTCTGACCGAAGTGAAGCTCCCGCTCGACCATGCCGAAGATGCGATCAAAGCCGCTATCCTCAAAAAACTCGACATCGTTGCCAGCCAACTCGTCGGGTTTTCGATCTTTAAACGCAGCTACGATGCCCGCAAAAAAAATGACATCGGTCTCATTTACACCCTCGATGTTGAGGTGCAAAACGAAGCGCCGTTGCGCAAACGCTTTAAGAAAGACCGGCACGTCGGCCCCACGCCCGACATGGGCTATAAGCCGGTGGCGCAGGCCCCAGCCCAGCTGACCACCCGCCCAATCGTGATCGGCACGGGGCCGTGTGGCATCTTTGCTGGCTTGGTGTTGGCGCAAATGGGCTTTCGGCCCATTTTGCTCGAGCGCGGTAAATCGGTGCGCGAGCGCACGGTCGATACCTTTGGCTTTTGGCGCAAAAAAGCCCTCAACCCCGAATCGAACGCCCAATTTGGCGAGGGCGGGGCTGGCACATTTTCAGATGGCAAGCTGTATAGCCGCGTCGGCGATCCCGAATATTATGGGCGCAAGGTGCTGACCGAGCTGGTGAAGGCTGGCGCGCCCGCCGAGATTTTGTATGTCAGCAAGCCGCATGTCGGCACATTGCGCTTGGTGGCGGTGGTGCAACGCTTGCGGGCCGAGATCGAGGCGTTGGGCGGCGAATTTCGCTTTCAAAGCCGCGTCGATGATTTGGAGATTGACAACGGGCGGGTGCGTGGGGTGCGCTTGGCCAATGGCGAGCAACTTGCCAGCGACCATATTGTGCTGGCGGTTGGGCACAGCGCCCGAGATACATTTCAGATGTTGTTGCGGCGCGGGGTGTATCTCGAAGCCAAGCCGATTTCGGTTGGTTTTCGCATCGAACACCCGCAATCGCTGATCGACCGCGCCCGTTTTGGGGCGCAGGCTGGCAACAAGATTTTGGGTGCTGCCGATTACAAATTGGTGCACCATTGCACCAATGGCCGCGCCGTGTATAGCTTTTGTATGTGTCCGGGTGGCACAGTGGTGGCGGCGGCCTCTGAGCCGGGGCATGTCGTCACCAATGGCATGAGCCAATATTCGCGCAACGAGCATAACGCCAACAGCGCCATCGTGGTTGGCCTCGACCTCGCCGATTATGCCGATCACCCTTTGGCAGGCATGGATTTGCAGCGCCAATTAGAGTCCCATGCTTTTGAATTGGGCGGCGGCACCTATGACGCCCCGGCCCAACTGATGGGCGACTTTTTGGCGGGTCGCCCATCGACGGCCTTCGGCAGCGTCATGCCTTCATATACCCCGGGCGTGCATTTGGCCGATCTCAGCCACAGCCTGCCCGATTTTGCCATCGCCGCCATCCGTGAGGCGCTGCCGGTCTTTGACCGTCAGATCGCCGGTTTCGCCATGCACGATGCGCTGTTGACCGGCATCGAAACCCGCACGTCTTCACCCATTCGCATTAAACGCAATGACGATGGGCAAAGCCTGAATACGCTCGGGTTATACCCAGCGGGCGAGGGCGCGGGCTACGCTGGCGGCATTCTGTCGGCTGGCATCGATGGCATCAAGACCGCGCAGTTGGTCGCCTTGAGCATGACACGCACCTAATCCCCAATCCCTAACTATTAACCATTAACCATTACTTCAACGCCTTATCAATCTTCATCTGCAAATGCTCACGCGCCAAGATGGGCGCATAGCGCGGCGGGTGGGCGGCATCGCTACAGCCCGGCAGACATTCGATCAGCGCATCGGGGTTTGGGTTGTAAAAGAAGGGGATGGACTGGCGGCGGCGACCGATGTCGCGCACAGTGGGCACGACGCGGTGCAGGGTGCTGACCCAGCGGTCATTTGTCCAGTTCATCAGCAAATCGCCAATATTGATGATAAAGGCATCGGGCGAGGCGTGCACATCTACCCATTCACCGCTGCGGGCCTTGGCTTGCAGCCCGGCGCTTTCGGGCGACCACAAAATGGTCAGAATGCCATAATCGGTGTGTTCGGCGGCCCACGTCGCGCCGGGTGCGATCTCACGCGCTGGCGGGTAATTGAGCAGGCGCAAGATGGCGCTGGCGTGGTCGGTTTTGTCGGCAAACCAAGCTTCGGGCAAGTTGAGCGCACTGGCAAACACCCGCATCAGCCGCCCCGCGAGGGCAACCATCTCGTCGAGATAGCGGGCGCAGGCGTGGCGCATGGCGGGGTTGGTCGGCCAACTGGCTTCGTCCATCGGGCGTTTCAGGTTGAGGCTTTCTTTATAGTCAACGCTGGCCAGGTCGAGCGTCGCGCCCAATTGCTCACCGCCCACTCGAATATAGCCAAAGCCAGCCTTGGCGGCGATGCTCATTTTGTCGGCGGGGGGCTGGTCAAAAAATTCAAAGGTGCGGGTGCTTAGTTCGCGGATCAGCTCGGCGGGCACGCCGTGATTGACGATGGTTAAGAAGCCGATGTCTTCGCAGGCGCGGGCCATTGCATGCGCTACAGCGGCTTTGTTGCCACGTTCAAAATAATCCGAAAGGTCGATACTGGGAATTGCAGGGGTTGCCATTTTGGTATTATAGAGGATCGATGACACTTTATATGCAAGAGACCGGCCCAGCGACAGCCCCCACCTTGTTATTTTTGCATGGCGGGGGTGGGGCAGGCTGGATGTGGCAAGCGCAGCTTGAACACTTCGCCGATTATCATTGTTTGCTGCCCGATTTGCCCGAACATGGGCAAAGTGGGCAGGTGCAGCCCTTTGATATTCAGCACAGCGCGGCGCTGCTGGCCGAATTGATTCGCACGCGGGCGCATGGCGGCAGCGCCCATGTGATCGGGCTGTCGCTGGGGGCGCAAATTGGGGTGGCGCTTTTGGCGTTGGCCCCTGAATGTGTCGAGCGGGCCATGATCAGCAGCGCGTTGCTGCGCCCCATGCCCGGGGCGAGCTTGCTCAGCCCTTGGCTGATGGCGTTGACTTATTACAGCACGGTTGCGCCATTCAAACACAGCGAATGGTGGATACGCCTGAATATGAAGTATGCGGCGGGGGTTCCGTCGCAATATTATCCGCAATTTTGCCAAAATTTTCGCGGGTTAACGGCAGCTGGCTTTAGCCATGTCATGATCGAGAATTTGCGCTTTCGCTTGCCAGCGGGTTTGGCGCGGGTGCGCACGCCCACGCTGGTGCTGGTGGGGCAAAATGAACCGGCGGTGATGCAGCAATCGGCGCGTGATTTGGCGGCGGCCTTGCCACAAGCCCAAGCCTATGCCGTGCATCATACGCCGCCCATGCGGGCCGTCGAAGCGCACAATTGGGGCTTGACTGCGCCAGCGTTGTTTGCGCAGACCGTGCGTAGTTGGGTGACAGGTCGGCCCTTGCCAGCTGCATTACACCGCTTAATGACCTGATAGATACCGCCGCCATTAGAAATGGCGCGCTGGGCATCCCGAAGCCTGCCTTCGCAGGCTAAGCATCCAGACCGCGAAGGCGGTCTTTGTGCGCCCAGCGCGGGATTTTAATCCCTGCGCTAGGCCCACAAGTTTAACGCCCATTTAATGTGTGGTTGCCGCCTGCCATTGGAAATGGCGCGCTGGGCATCCGAAGCCTGTCTTCGCAGGCTAAGCATTCAGACCGCGAAGGCGGTCTTTGTGCGCCCAGCACGGGATTTTAATCCCCGCGCTAAATACACAAATTTAACGCCCATTTAATGCGTGGTTGCCGCCGTAGCGATTGGAAATGGCGCGTTGGGCATCCGAAGCCTGTCTTCGCAGGCTAAGCATTCAGACCGCGAAGGCGGTCTTCGTGCGCCCAGCGCGGGATTTTAATCCCCGCGCTAAATACACAAATTTAACGCCCATTTAATGCGTGGTTGCCGCCGTAGCGATTAGAAATGGCGCGCTGGCATCCGAAGCCTGCCTTCGCAGGCTAAGCATTCAGACCGCGAAGGCGGTCTTTGTGCGCCCAGCGCGGGATTTTAATCCCCGTGCTGAACCCACAAATTTAATGCCCATTTAATGTGTGGCTGCCGCCGCAGCCATTGGAAATGGCGCGCTGGGCATCCGAAGCCTGCCTTCGCAGGCTGAGCACCCAGACCGCGAAGGCGGTCTTTGTGCGCCCAGCGCGGGATTTTAATCCCCGCGCTGAACCCACAAATTTAACGCCCATTTAATGTGTGGTTGCCGCCGCCGCCATTAGAAATGGCGCGCTGGGCTTACCAAGCCTGCCTTCGCAGGCTAAGCATTCAGACCGCGAAGGCGGTCTTTGTGCGCTCAGCGCGGGATTTTAATCCCTGCGCTAGGCCCACAAATTTAACGCCCATTTAATGTGTGGCTGCCGTCGCAGCCATTAGAAATGGCGCGCTGGGCTTACCAAGCCTGCCTTCGCAGGCTAAGAAGGGGTTGTGTAGTTAGGTGGCTAAGGCGTTTGTCATCGGCTATACTGTAAGATATATGATTCCCGATGTAATAAAACTTACCCAAGATCTGGTCGCCATTCCCTCGGTCAGCATCGATAGCAACGTCGCCGTCAGTGACTATTTACAACGTCTTTTGCTCGCCCTTGATTTTGAGGTTGAGCGGTTGTCGTATGACGATAACGGACAAGAAAAAGTGAGCTTGGTGGCACGCAAAGGCAGCGGTAGCGGTGGGCTTGGCTTCTTTTCACATTCAGACACCGTGCCGGGTGATCAGGGTTGGAACCCATATGACCCCGTGATTGCCAATGGCAAATTGTATGGGCGCGGCAGTTGCGACATGAAGGGGCCATTGGCGGCCACGATTGTGGCGGCGGCCAAAGCTGATGTTAAAAGCCTTAAGCGCCCGATTTATATTGGCGTGGCTTCTGACGAAGAGAATGGGTATCACGGGGCGATGCAAATTTGCCGCGAGTCGAAGTTATTGGCGCAAAATTGGCCGACGCATGGTGTCATTGCCGAGCCAACCGAGATGCGCCCGGTGTATTCACACAAAGGCGGCACCAGCATTACCGTGACGGCCATCGGGTTTGCGGCGCATACCAGCACCGAAAAAGGCACCTCTGCCAACTTTTTGATCGCGCCCTTTTTAGCCGAGATGGCTGAATTAGTGCCTTATTTTAAGACGGAAGCGCGTTTTTTGAACCACGAATTTAACCCGCCCAGCTTTGGTTTTAATATGACATTGAATGACTTTGGCACCCGCGGCAATGTAAGCGCGGGCAAAACGGTGTGCGGCCTCAGTATTCGCAACATGCCCAAGGTTGATAACGAAGGCGCGATTGCCTTGATCAGCGAAAAAGCCCAAAAATATGGCTTGAAAGTGGATGTGCATATGTCGGACTATTTTTATGTGTCGCCACAGAATAGCATGGTGCAGGCGGCGTGTCGTGCCACTGAGTTGGCGCAGCCCGAAACAGTGGCCTATGGCACCGAGGCCGTCATTTACCAAAAACATATTGCCAATCAGGTGGTGTTGGGGCCGGGTAATATTGCGCAGGCGCACACGGTAGGCGAATGGATCACGTTGGAGCAACTGACTGGCTCGGTTGGGACGTATGAGCGTTTGATCGCCGAATTGTGTGGCGCATAGCGGCAATGGTATTGAGTTAAGGCTGTCCGCTTTTTCTGCATCTCCGCGATCCACAAAATTTAGATCGCGGAGATGCGGAAAAGGCGAAAAATCGGAAGTTTATTTTTCCGGAATAGCCTAACACGATGCTTAACTTAGGGTGTTGTTGCTGTGGTGACCATGATTGTGGTGTCGGGATTGAGATCATGATTGGGATCGACCAAATGCCCGGCAGGAAAAGCGACGGTGCGAGGGGTGCCAAGTTGATCTAGGCATAGCAAGTGGTTGTTATCGCCATCCCCTAAATCTGCCAAGGCGAAGGGCGAAATAAGACGGGTGCTGCCGTCGTTTTGGGATATCGTTATTTGATAAAGTCGGCGCTCGGTCTCACCGGGTTCTGTACCATCGGCTTTTTCAACCCCACCCGCCCAGATAACTCGCACCGCTTGCAGGGTGCCAGCGGGGCAGCCACTGCCGCTGCCGCGTGGGCCTCCGGCTTTGCCCAGTTGCCATTGGGTTTGTGGCACTGGCTCTGTCATAATGAGGGTTGGGCCAAGTGCTAAGGGTGTGACCTCTATTTTGGCCGATTTGAAATTAACTTTTTTGTCGAGCGAAAGAAGATGACCGACAATTTCAACCATTATTGGCGGGTCGGTGGCAGCTGAGCCAAATTCACCCACCAATAGCGCCGTGCGCAATTCACCCGCATCGATCGCCGGGAACAGGGTGACACAATAAACGTCACCGATTTTGCCCGATTTTGTGACAACGCGAAAATCACCGGCTTGCAACGTGCTAATATCGAGTTCGTGGTTAAAAATAACCGGCATCCCATCGGCTTTGGCCCCGCCGCGACAAATCCCTAGGCTTGCGCCAAGCGGCAGGCCGTTATCTAGCCCAAAGAAGGCGCTTAGTAGTTGTCCCTGCACGCGAGTTACCCCATCAGCAATAGTGGTGTCGGTTTGGGTTTCGTTGGCTGGGAAATTGTTGGCAGGGCGGGAAAGTAGGCTGCAACCAGCAAAAGCGGGGATGATAAACGTCAACATAACCAGCCAGAATCGAATAATCATCTTTAATTGCCCCTCTGGTGCAGGTGGGTGAACAAAGCCGACAGCATTACGGTAATGAAAACCAACACAAAAAGTGTGACCCGCAATGTGCCCCCTTGTTCAGGGTTGGTGAGGCCATTTAGGGCAAGAAAAACCAAGTTGAGAAGTAAGTAGGTGGCGATGGAAATAATCGCTATTGACAGCGATTTTGCTTTCACTTTGCCAAAGGCTAGGATTGTCAGCCAGATCAAGATGATCAGGTTGGCTGAGACGCGCAGGGCTTCTAGCTGATGGGTGGCGGCGTGCAGGAGAATATCAGCCAGTTGGACCAGGATGAGTATGCCCCCGATAATTTTGAGGGTAGTGTGGGTGTTGTTCATGTGGCCTTGCTGGTTTGGCGATAGGCGCTCCACACCGATAATGCCACCATCAGCGCGGCCAGTGGCAAAATGATCTCGTTGCCGATGGCCCCGGGTGGGGTATGGGCGAAGGTGACGGGTTTCATTTTGCCAACCAATTCACGTAGTAATACTTCTAGTATGAGCATCAGCCACATGAACGGGATGAGTGAGCGGTAGCGAAAAACCACCAGCAGTTGAATGATGGCGAATAATAATTGTGAGCTGCCCCACAGCCCAAAGGCGAAGATAATGCCGTTTGCACCGGCCACCGATAAATCGATCCCGGCAATGCTGCCTGCGCCGCCATCTGGGGCGAGCAAATGAATGAAACTACGCACCGTGCTGACCATGGCATAGAGGGCGAAGCCATAAAAGGGGAGTTGCCAGCCGGGCAAGATGTTGTCAACACGGGTGGGTAAGAGGGTTTTAAACATGTTTTTCATCAATAATTTTCTAATGAGTATTGGAAGCACCGAGTATGATTCTGAACCATTACTAAAGATTTTCTTTGTGTCATAATTTTTACACCGTATTAATTATACGATGTAAAATTAAATTGTCAAGCATTGAATTAGTATGTAAGGCTGTTCAAAAGTCAGCACTTCACTTAACCCGTCATCTCCGCGAAAGCGGAGATCTATAACGAGACCGGTCAAAAATGCGGCAAACCAGTCAAACTACGCCTGTTTGGTTATAGATTCCCGCGAAAGCGGGAATGACGAGGCGACTTTTGAACAGCCCTGTTAGTATGACCTAAAAATAAAGCATCATGTCGCGACCTAAGAAAACTGAATTGCAATTGCAGACCATGCGAGAGAAAATTCTCGATACCGCTTATGCCATTTTGCAAGCAGATGGCCCTGAAGCGATCAGCAGCCGCGCTATTGCCAAACGCATGGGGGTGGCGCATATGACACTTTATACGTATTTCGAAAATCAATCGGCAATTGTCAACGCTTTGCGTGAGCGTGAATTGGCAAAATTTAATCAATTGTGGTTGCAATTTGAGCAACGTGCCCAACACGAAGCGGTGACACAGGTAGTTAAAGATGCGTTGATGTTGATTGTTCAATATGAACGCACAAATCCCAAATTATTTTGGCTGGCGTGGGCAATGCCAGAAGCGATAGGCGAGCGTAGCGAGCAAACTATTTTGCGGCGACAAGAGCGCGTGGGCGTGTTTGCTCGTGTGCTGAAATTGGGAATGGAACGTGATATTTTTGAGCTGCGTCCACCGTTGTTAGCGGCTGCAACGGTATTGGGGATGATCACAGCCCCTTATATTTTGTTTTATACAGGTCAATTAGCCAATATTGCCATTCGTGATCAAATGGTAAATGAAACGATGATTGCCGCGATATTGTATTTAAAAAAACAAACGCCCTATAATGACACGCTAAATTTATGAAAATCACGCGCATTCTGGCTTATCGGGTTGAATTGCCCTTGTATGAAACGACGTATAAATGGAGCGGCGGTAAATCGGTCACTATTTTTGATAGCACAATTGTGCGGGTCGAGACTGATGCCGGCCTGATTGGTTATGGTGAGGTGTGCCCACTCGGCCCATTTTATTTGCCGGCTTATGCCAATGGGGTGCGGGCGGGGCTGCACGAGCTTGGCCCGCATCTTTTGGGCCAAGACCCGCGCCAACTCGCCAAACTTAACCGCATGATGGATGCGGCGCTGAAGGGCCACCCCTATGTGAAGAGCGGCATTGATATCGCTTGCTGGGATATTTTGGGCCAAGCAACGGGGATGCCGGTGTGCGAGCTATTGGGTGGACGTTATGGCGATGATGTGCCGCTTTACCGCGCTATTTCGCAAGAATCGCCCGAGCAGATGGCGGCGAAGGTGGCGGGGTATCGCGCTGAAGGCTATCATCGTTTTCAACTCAAGGTGGGTGGCGACCCCGATGTCGATATTGCGCGTATTCACGCAGTTGCGGCTAAATTGCAGTCGGGCGACCGCCTGATTGCCGATGCCAACACAGGCTGGGTGCAACACGAGGCGGTGCGGGTAGCCAAGGCGGTGCGCGATGTTGATGTATATATTGAGCAGCCTTGCCTAACCTATGAAGAATGTTTGGCGGTGCGTCGTCAATGTCCACATCCGTTTGTGTTGGATGAGAATATTGATGGCCTCGATGTGTTGTTGCGGGCCAAGGCTGATTTGGCGATGGATGTCGTGAATTTGAAGATCAGCAAATTTGGCGGGCTGACCAAAATTCGCCAAGCCCGTGATTTGTGTGTCAGCATGGGCATTGCCATGACGCTCGAAGATTCATGGGGTGGCGATATTGCGACCGCCGCCATTGCCCACTTGGCCCAAAGCACCCCGCCCGAATTTTTATTTACCACCACCGACTTTAATAGCTATGTCACCGTCAGCACTGCCGATGGTGCGCCGCAGCGGGTAAATGGGCGTATGGCGGCCTCGACCGCGCCCGGCCTCGGCATTCGCCCCAAGCTGGATGTGTTGGGCGCGCCAGTGGTGATCATTGGGGGGTAATTTGAGCATGACTCCGCCCATCTCACACCCCAATGACCCGTTGCACGGCATTACGCTCGAAACGATTGTGACGACCTTGGTCGAGCGTCACGGTTGGTATGTCATGTCGCAACGTATTCCAGTGCGTTGTTTTCAATTAAGGCCAACGATCAAATCGAGCCTAACATTTTTGCGCAAAACGCCTTGGGCACGCGCCAAGGTCGAAGCCTGGTTTATTTCAGAAATTAAAACGAGCAATTTGTCTTAAGTATTATGTTTATTGACACAAACGAAGCCAAACTATGTGCCACCAGCTATGGCCCGAAGCATGGCTCAGCGATTGTCGGCATTGGTGGCTGGATTGGTAGCTCAGAATTATGGGCCGAGCCATTTGCCATTCTTAGCGATCGGTGGCGCACCATCGCTTATGACCATCGTGGTTGTGGGGCGACTGTTGCATCGGTGTCGAGTATCACGCATGAAAATCTGGTGAATGATTTAATTGCTGTGCTCGATGCTTGTGAGGTTGAGCAGTGTGTGTTGGCGGCAGAATCATCGGGCGCGCTAACCGCCATCGATGCAGCCTTGCGTTACCCGCAGCGCATCAGCCATCTTGTGATTGTGGATGGGATGTATCATCGCGGCCCGGTGCAAGAAAATGACCCATTTACCCAAGGGTTGCGCATGGCTTATGAGACGACGCTCACCCGTTTTATTGAGCGTTGTGTGCCCGAAGCTGATAGTGCGCATATTAAAAAATGGGGGCGACATATTCTTAATCGCGCCAGCCAAGAAAGCGCCATTGCCCTGCGTTGGACGGGCAGCGAGGTTGACCTGCGCGGCAAACTGAGCGAGATTACGCAGCCGACGCTGGTGATTCATGGCGACAAAGATATGATTGTGCCGTTGGCGCAAGGGCAGGCACTTGCCGCAGCAATTCCAAAATCAACTTTGTTGGTGTTAAATGGGGCTGGGCACGTGCCTACGCTTACGCGCCCAGATGTTGTGGCGAAGGCAATTATCGAATTTATGCGTTAGCCTTCAATTACGGTGCCTTTGCCAGCCATGGCGTTGCGCACACAGCTTGCTAAACGCGCATCACCAAAGACCACCTGTTTTACACCGGCAGCAATGGCTTCGCTGGCCCCCAATACTTTCTTTTTCATGCGTCCTTCGGCAAAAGAGAGGGCTTGCTCAAGCCCAGCGTAGCGAATATGGGGAATGAGGGTGCTTTCATCGGGGAAAGTGCGCAACAAACCGGGCACATTTGACAAAATAATTAGTTGTTTGGCCCCAATGGCCGAGGCGATCATCGCGGCGGCGCGGTCGCCATCGACGTTTATGGCTTCGCCTTCGGTGCTGCTGGCGGGTGGGGTGACAATAGGCACATAGCCATTGTCGAGCAACAAATTTAGCAGCCCCGCATTCACTTTTTCAACTTTGCCGGTATAGTCATCGCGCACCAACATTTGGCGGCCATCGACCACTGCTCGCACGCTGGCTTTGCGGGGGCCTTCGAGCAAGCGCCCATCGATGCCGCTTAGCCCAACGGCATTGACACCGCGTTTTTGCAAACGCTCGACAATGCGGGTGTTCATTTTGCCCGCGTAAACCATTGCAAAAATATCGAGGGTTTCGACATCGGTATAGCGCGAGGTGTAACCTTGAGGCGACGTTAAAATACGGGGCGGCTTGCCTAATTTTTCAGAAATAACATTGGTTTCGTGCGAGCCGCCATGCACCAAAATCAGTTTTTGACCTTCTTTTACCAAGGCAGCGATGTCGTCGCACACCAAATCATAGTTAATGCCGGCACTGCCGCCGACTTTGATCACAATTACATCAGACATAACGGGCGGGGAGTATACCGTGATCTTTTGCTGCAGCTTCTCTTTTTTTATGGCGCAAATTTCTAACGAATATACAGCTTAGTGCGCGTCCCCAGACGCGCATCTTGGTTTACACAGAATGCGCGTCTGGGGACGCGCACTAAGCTGTACAACTATTGGGTGAATTATTGTGGAGGAGCGTCTGGCAGCGGTGGCTCTGGCAGTGGCGGGAGATCTGGGGGTGGTGGCTCTGGCGGCGGCGGCGGGGCAGGGGGTGAAAATTCAATATACAGCGGATTAGCCGTAACCGTTACGGTTTGGCTTGCTTCGATACGGTTTCCTACCGCATCCATCACGATATTGGGCATCTCGGGCAAATTAATGACCACTTTTTCATTTGTGCTTGACCACGCTACCCATAATTTACGGTCAACCCGTTGAAAGGCATAAATACGCACATTTTCGGCACTTGGCTCAATTTGGCTAAATGTAGCTGGGCCTAAGCGGTCGACCGCAACGCTTAACGCATTATAGGCTGGGGTTGTTTGCCCGTTGAGATGCAAAAGCTGGGTTTGGTGTGTGCCCCAACCTTCGACGCTATACCAAATATTGGCCAATAAGCCTTTTGCCATAGCAATGACATTGGCCTGTGCTACATAATTGGCTTTGGTGGCCTCAAATTCTGGGGAGGGGGTCTTACATTGCCAACAAATGAGCGCATATTCGGTATTCATAATTGGCTTGTTGGCATAACCATATTTTGCCAATACCCCACGCACATAGTCAGTTTTTGCAGCGAGGCTGGGGCCGATGCTATCTGATCCTGAATACCATTGTTCATTTTTGTAGCTTGTGCCGCCAAACCAAATATCGTAGGCATGAATGCCTAAGATATCAAATGAATCGCCGCCGCCGCCGATGAAAACACCTTCTAAAAAGCCGGCGCTTAATTTGCTGCAAATCGAATCATTGGCTTTTTCAAATGTGGGATGACAACTGAGGAGCAAACCGCCCAAAATTACTTTGCTTTCTGGGTCAGCGGCCTTAATGGCTGGGTAGACATTTTGCAACATAAAACCAAAATGCCGACCGCCATATGAATAATAAGGGTCAACCCCGATCTCCCCCCAACAGCCAAACACCTCTTGCGCGTTATCACCCATCAGGGCTGGGGCATCGGGTTCATTCCAAATTTCCCAATATTTTATATTAAAGGGTGGGGCGCTATAGCGTGTCACCACATCGCGCATAAATGAGGCGAAGGCGCGATATTTTTGTTGTTCAATCGGCCCGCACGAAGCGCCTTTGCCGGGGTATTTGCGTGCCCATTGCGGGGTTCCGCGCACAATTTGAATGAGTTGAAACCCATATTGGTTTGCCAGCATCATATGGCGCTCGACATCTCGAATCGATTGCGTATTCCAATCGCGTTTGCCTTCAGTCTTTTCGACCTCAGACCATTCTATGGCAAACACATTATTACGCAGCCAGTGGGCTTGGGTTTCGGCACTGCGATATAACTGTTGTTCAACCCGATAGCCTCCGGCTTCGACCCCAAAAATCGATGGGTTAGATGCGATATCGCGTGTAAGGATGTTATTTGCCTGTAATGGCAAATAAATTTTGTTTTGTAGGCGTTCGGAGGTTGACTCGGTGGTCGCTATTGACCAATATGGCCCAACACAAACCAAGATCCAGAGCAAAATCCAGCGTATCCAAATCGTTTTAAATGTCATGGTTGTGGTTTTGCTGAGTTGGGTCTGTTGTATACCAAGAAAGGGTAAAAATGGAGGATATGCTGATTTCACCATCCCCCGTCAAGTTCACTTGACGGGGAATGGTGAAATCGGCATAACTACTAATTCGCTGGGATCGCTAGCTCAATATACACCGGGCGAAGGGTAACATTGACTGTTTGTGAAGGTGCGACCACATTCCCAAATGTGTCAGTCACTGCGGCTGAGGTGGCCGGCAATGCCATACCTTGTTCGCCATCACCAAGCTTCCACGCTACCAGCAACAAGTTTCCACGACGATTAAACTCATAGACCTTGAGACCGGGGTATGAGGTATTTTCGCGCACAAATTTTGCATCTTTTAGTTGAGTGGCGCTGGTTTTAAAGGCTTGATAGGCTTTTTCGCCACGGCCTGGGGTTAATTCGGTTTGATGTCCAGTCCAACCAGAATAGCTGTACCATACATTAGCGAGCAACCCTTTGGCCTTAGCAGTTGCATTGCTTTGAGCCGCATAAATAGCTTTGGTCTCGTTCCAAATCTCAGATGACAAATCGCCACAGTAACATTGCACCGCTGCTTCGGTATTCATAATCGCTTTTGTGCCAGCGCCGTTATTGCTCAAGGCCGAGCGAATAAAATCGGTTTTGGCGGCGACGGTTGGCCCACTGGTATTCCAAGCGCTGCCAAAATTGGGGTTGTCATAATGCCCAACAACATTGTTGTCACGCCAAATATCGTAGGCATGAAAGTTGATGACTTGGAACCATTGGCTGGCTGAGGTGGTTTTGCCGTCGACGACTGCTTGGGCGGTTAATGCGCCATCTAAAAAGCTAGCTGAGGGACAGGGTTTGAGACAATCGAGCAATAACCCACCAAATACAACCCGTGAGCCAGCATAGTTACGCGCGTCATCTTTGGGGTCAGCCCGTAGCACGGCTCCGCCAGCCTTAATCAACATTTCGCCATAGGCACGCCCGCCAAAAAATGGGGCATTGGGGTCGCCCCAGCAACCAAACAGGCCAGCCGCATCAAATAAACCATCTGGCTCGTTCCAAATCTCCCAATATTGAATGTTATACGGGGGTTTAGAATATTTTTGCACGATCTTGCCGACAAAATTAGCAAAATTCTCATAATGTTCGGGGCGGATGGCACAGCCATCTTTGCCGGCTGGTGAAGCCCATGACGGTGCGCCGCGAATGATTTGAATGACTTTGAAGCCACGCGCATAAGCCGTTGCCATCAAATATTCATAATCGCGCATAAATTGCCCACCATAGTTGGGGTCAGATGGGTTATATTCACCCGGGCCATTTGACTCTAACCGTCGCCAATCAATTGCCCATGCATTGCTGCGCACCCAATAGGCATTGGCCGATTCCATGCGGTTAAATTGATTGACGTTATCGTATAAGTCTAATTCAACACCTGCAATATGGTTTTGGCTTTCGTCGTTTTTATTTGAATTTTTAAATATTGCAGTGACATACGATTTCTTTTCGTCGTCGGCTGGGTTGGTGGGTGCTGCGGTGACACCGCTTAGGTTTGTGGCGCTTAAACTTAACACGCCAACTAATGATGCCATTGAAATGGCTCGCATCGTTTGATTATTGAACATCTTTTTTCTCCTTCTCTTATGATTTATATTACTTCTCAATGCTATCAATGTTACAAGCGAGACAATCTAATTTCATTATAGGTATGCCCAGTTTTGCTGGGCATACCTATAATGAAATTGTGATCACTGTTTTGTTACTTTTGCCTTGAGTAAATATTTCTACTGGTTTTATCGCGTAAACTCAATATAGATTGGGCGATTGGTAAAACTTGGGGTTCGGGTTACACCTTGGGCCTTGCCTGCCATATCGAAGATCCCGGTAGGCGTGTTCACTAATTGAATACTGCGCAATTGTCCATCTAATGACCAGATAACCCAAAAACGCCGATCTAAACTTTGGAACTCGTAACCGCGTATATTGCCGCCATACTCATTAACCGAGCGGACAAACTGAGCGCCACTAAACTTCTCGACCCCTGCTGATATTGCCGCATAAGCACGATTGGTTTGTCCATTGTTTTCAATTAATTGTGTTTCGTGTGTGTCCCAGCCCTGCACCCCATACCAAATATTGCCTGCCAAGCTGAGCGCTGCTGCGGTTGCATTGGCTTGTGTCATATAAACGGCTTTGGTTTCATCTAAAATAATCGGATCATAGGGTGCCGTACTGCACCAGCACTGAATGGCCGATTCAGTATTCATGAGTTGTTTATTGCCGTGACCAAAACGGCTAAGTGTTTCGCGCAGATAACTGGTTTTGCCGATCACACTTGGGCCAGTGGTATTCCAAGCACTGTTCCAGTTTGGGTTGTTGTAATGACCAACTTGATTGTCATCTACCCAACTATCGTAAGCATGAAAATTTAAGATATCAAACGAGCCACCAGCGCCAGCCGCCAACGCCCCTTCGATAAACCGCGCCGCTGTGCAATCTTTACCGGGTGGTGGATTTCGTGGGTCACAATCGAGCAATAACCCACCTGTTAACACTTTTGCGCTGGGGTCAGCGGCTTTAATACTTGGGTAAACCACCTTTAACATTTCGCCATAATAAGCCCCGCCATAATAAGTGCGGTCAGATGGTTCGCCCCAACAACCAAAGACCTGGTTGCTTTTGCTGATCGAGCCATCTGGCTCATTACCGATCTCCCAATACTTAATATTATAGGGTGCTTGGCTATAACGCTGCACCATTTGATACATAAAATTGGCAAATGCCTGAAATTTGGCTTGGGCAATTGGGCCACAATCGGATGCCCCACCGCCATATTTGCGTGCCCAATAGGGGGTGCTACGCACAATTTGAATGACTTTTACGTCATTATTATTGGCTAAAGTCCAAAATAATTCAGCTTCTTTTAGCGATTGTGCATCAAAATTATAGTTGCCTTCATTTGGCTCAATGTCAGACCAAAGAATTGCGTTATTGTTGCTGCGCACGAAACTTAAATTTGCCCCCACTACTATTTTGGTAAAGGTTTGGTCAAATGCACTCGATTGATACTCTGCCCCAATAATTGAACCAACGCCTTTTAACTTGGCTAACACTGGCAAATAAACTGTGCCAGTGTCATCTTGCCCGCTTTTGGTTACGGCATTGGTAAATGGGGATGTGATATTGGCACTAACCAACAGCGATATCAACAAAAGTAACGCTAAGGCAGATCTGACCTTAGGTTGCCATAAAATAGCTTTATTCAAAAACTCCTCCGATTTATAAGCGTTGCATATTTTAGCAAAACTATTGTAAATAAAACACATTTTCGTTGAAATTACTATGTGACGTTTGGTATTAGGGGCACAAAGCCCCTAATACCAAACGTCACATAGTAATTTCGACATTACATCACATCTTTTGGGTGTCCGAACTATCGAGAGATACTTTGGCAGGATTAAATAGCATGTTATGGGGCGCAAATTTCGCCCGCTAAAGCACTGGCTGCAACGACGGCTGGCGATGCTAAATAAATTTCGCTATCGCGTGTGCCCATGCGTCCCTTAAAATTGCGGTTGGCACTGCTGATCGTCACCTCACCCGAAGCTGGAACCCCCATATGATTGCCCATGCATGGTCCACAGCTAGGGATGCCGATCATCGCTCCAGCGTCTAACAGATCCCCGATATAGCCGAGTGTCGTTGCCTCGCGTAATACTTGGGACGAAGCTGGAATCACCAATAAACGGGTTCCAGCTGCCACTTTTTTGCCGCGCAAGACCTCACATGCGGCGGCAATGTCTTCTAGCCGACCATTGGTGCAGGTGCCAATAAAGGCTTGATGCACTCGAACGCCTTTTAATTGGCTGACAGGGACGACATTATCAACCCGATGGGGTTGGGCGACCATAGGTTCAAAGGTCGACAAATCAAAATGATGACGTGAGTGATAAGCAGCATCAGCATCGGCATAAATGGCCTGTGTTTGCAACTGTGGCAAATAGTTTTCGGCTGTGCCACCTAGCCGCTTTGCTAAACGGGCCGATAAATAGGCAAAAACGGTTTCATCGGGTGGCAAATAAGCGTTTTTAGCCCCAAACTCTGCCATCATGTTGGGGATGGTCATGCGGTCATTTAAGCTCATTTGTGCAACACCCTGGCCGCAAAACTCAATCGATTGATATAAACCACCATCTGCGCCCAAATTACCAATTAGTTGTAAACAAAAATCTTTGGCTGTGACCCCAGGCCGAAATTTGCCGGTTAATTCAATTTGCATGGCTTCGGGCACGCGCAACCACAACTCGCCTGTGGCCCACAATGCTGCTACTTCACTACGTCCAACGCCGGCCCCAAATGCCCCCATCCAACCATAATGCGTGGTATGGCTATCTGCTCCCAAAATTGTTTGGCCGGGCAACACCAACGCTTCTTCGCTCAAAACTTGATGACAAATGCCACGCCCGACCTCAAATGCGTGCTTTATACCTTGCTCTGCCACAAAACGCCGCACTTCGGCATGATTTTGGGCATGTTGGGTAGCGGGTGCTGGCGCGGCGTGGTCAAGAGTGATGCGCAGACGGTCTGGATATTTGACATTTGACACGCCCAATTGCTTAAAAAGTTTCCAAATTGCGGCCGTGTTATCATGGCTTAGCACTGCGTCTGGCGTGACATCGACAATTTGACCGGTAGAAACACTGGCATTACCCGATGCGCGGGCGAGTGCTTTCTCCGCAAAGGTTTTGGCATTCTGGTTCATGGTTTGCAAAATCAGCGGACTATGATACAACAATTTGTGGAAAGCATTACAAAAATTGAACCCAACGATTCCCCTACGACTGCACTCCCGCCTGAGTCGGCGCGTATCGACACCCGTCGAAACCTATTTGCCTATATTGCCGATATTCACTTTTTCAACCTCGGCACTTATTTTGCACCAGTCACCACGATTTTAGTGGCGTTGGCTTCGCGCCTCACCACCGATAATTTTTTGATCGGGCTTATTTCACCGGCATGGTCAGCCGGTTGGGCGTTGCCGCAACTCTTCGTGGCGCATTTTTTGCATGGCAAAACCAAAATGAAGCCCTATGTGGTCATTCCGGGTCTAATTGGGCGACAAACTTATTTTTTTATTGCATTTTGGATCGCGTTTACGCAAGCCAAATCGCCTAATTTAACGGTATGGTTGCTTATTTTGGCGGTGCTTATTTTTTCTAGTGCCGATGCGTTGGCAACGGTCGCGTGGTTTGATATGCTTAGCCGAAACCTATCGGCGCGGGCACGTAGCCGCGTATTTGCTGGGGCGCAACTGGCGTCGTCATTATTAGGCTTGGCGGCGGGTGTCTTTGTCATCGCCCCTATTTTTTCGGCAGATGGTTTGCCTTTTCCGCTCAATTATGCGGCTGTGATTGGCATTGCATGGGCTTGCTTCTTGTTATCGTGGATCGGCATTTTGTTTGTGCGCGAAAAAGATGGCGAAGTGGTGCACAAAACTGAGGCTGAGCTGACCGAAAAATTCAGCAAATTGTTGTGGAAAGCCGTGCGTTCAGATCAAGTTTTTCGGCGCACACTGGTTGTGCGGCTATTTACGGCCTTTGAATTTATGGCAGCCACGTTTTATATCGTTTTTATTCAACAGCGGCTCAACTTGCCCGATTCATCTACCGCGACCCTTAATCTAGCCCTAACGAGTGGCTCTATTGTGGGGCTGGCGGCATTTGGCTGGATTGCAGATCGTGCTGGCTCACGCCGTGTCATGCAGTTGGCTGCTATCGCGCAATTTCTAGCCCCATTCTTGGCCTTTATTGTGGCTGTTGTGCCCGCGATTGCCGACCAATTTCTGGCGCTCGCCCTTGGTTTGTTTGTGGTGGTGATGGCGTTTAATGGGGTGGTCGGGCATTCGACGGTGCTAGGCTTTCTCAATTACACCCTCGAAATCGCCCCGCCGGCCCAACGCGCCATTTACATTGGCACATTTAACACTCTGCAAGGCCTGATGGCCTTGACCCCGCCCTTAGCTGGGTTATTTATCAATGCCATGGCACCTATTTTGTCAATTGCTAATACCTATAGTATTTTGTTTGGGGTTATTGCCGCATTGGTTGCCTTGGGTGCAGTGATAAGTTTGAAATTGCCCGCAACCCATAGCCGGGGCGCGGCCTCAGACTGAGGCCGTGCTCGGTATAGAATAGCCTTGCAATGAAAAATACATCTACAACACGTGCGCGTGATCTGGGGATTCCGTTTGAAGGCACACCTGGCCCCGATAATGCTATTACTGACGTGGCTGGCGTAAAAGTTGGGCATAGCACGCTCATCACTGGTCAAGGTCGATTACAAGTTGGGCATGGGCCGGTGCGCACTGGCGTGACTGTTGTTTTGCCGCGTGGCAAAACCTATGACCCAGTGTTTGCCGCATGGTATTCGCTCAATGGCAATGGCGAGATGACCGGCACGACTTGGATCGAAGAATCAGGCTTGCTCGAAGGCCCGGTTGCCATCACCAATACCCATAGCGTGGGGGTGGTGCGTGATGCGATTGTGCAATGGCAAGTCAATAACGCCCTCTATAACCCACTCGGCCCGGGCGTGTTTTGGGCATTGCCCGTTGTTGCCGAGACCTTTGACGGCACCCTAAACGATATCAATGGGTTTCATATCAAGCCAGCCCACGTATTCGAGGCATTGGATACGGCAAAGGCTGCTACCGATGCTGATTTTGCGGTTGCGGAAGGCAACGTTGGCGGCGGCACTGGCATGATTTGTCATGGATTTAAGGGAGGGATTGGGAGCGCATCACGGGTGGTTACAGTGGATGGGGTAGCGCATACGATCGGCGTTTTGGTGCAGGCTAATCATGGCGGGCGTGATCAACTGACTATTGCGGGGGTTCCAATGGGGCCTGAATTTGCCGATATTGCGACCCCGCGTGAGACCGGTTTGCCCGCCGAAACCGGTTCGATTATTGTGGTGGTGGCGACCGATGCCCCGCTTTTACCCCATCAACTAAAGCGTTTGGCGCGGCGTGTGCCAATGGGCTTGTCTAAAACCGGCAGTGTGGGTGCACATACATCGGGCGATATTTTTATTGCGTTTTCTACCGCAAACTCAGGTGTAGCCAGCCGGATGGGAACTCAAACATTGCAAATGCTTTCAAATGACGAAATGACACCGCTTTTTAGTGCCGTGATTCAAGCCACTGAAGAAGCGGTGGTGAATGCAATGGTTGCGGCGCAAACATTGGTTGGCGTGGATGGGCGTACCGCATTTGCCTTGCCACATGCGCGTGTCCAGGCCATTTTGCGGCGACATCATCGGCTTAATGTATGAGGCGTTTTGTTGGCTTTGTTTAATTGGTTACATAAATCCATCTTTTGTGGGATTGTTTGTACCGATAGATGAGTTAGAATAGCACGAATGCCTCTATTGATTGACGGACATAACCTTATTGGAAAAATGCCCGACATGTCGCTCGCCGACCCTAAAGATGAATTAAAGCTGGTAGGGAAGTTGCGGGCTTATGCCGAGATGGTGCAAAAACGCATCGTTGTTATTTTTGATCCAAACCCATACGATACGACGCCAGTGATTGCGCGTCAGAAGACCCAACACGGCACCTATTTAACCGCAATTTTTGCTGAGCCGGGTGTGAGTGCCGATAAACTGATTCGCGATAAAGTCAGCGAAACCAAAGATCGCCAAGGCTTGATTGTGGTGACATCGGACAATGCAGTGGCAAGTTTTGCACGGCAAACGGGGGTGCGAGTGCAAACTGCGCCTGAATTTGCCAAAGTGTTGCTTGAGAAAGTAACACCGCCAGCGCGGGCGGTAGAAGTGAAGCCAGTGCCATCACGGGCAGATGTAAAAGCGTGGAGCGAAGTCTTTACTGAGCCGCCGCCACCGCCACAGCCAGTATTTGTGCCACCGGTCGATGAGGCGGCGTTAAAACGGGCGCGGCGAATGGAGCAGCTTAAGAAGCAAACCAACAATCAGAAAAAGTTGAGTTTGACCAATACGCGGCCATTAACTGCACGCGAACGTGAATTAATGGCACTGCAAACACGAAATGAACAGGTAACTGTAAAAACTCAAAAGAAATCATAAAAAAAAGTGACACCAAACGGTGTCACTTTTTTTTATATACGGGATATGATGTCTTGGCTTTTTAATAATGAGTAGTCAAACAGGTTTTGCCGATTTCACTATCCCTCTGCAAGCATAGCTTGCAGAGGGATAGTGAAATCGGCAAAATCTCTGTTGATCTGAAAATTTGTTTTAACCTAGCCAGTGGGCGGTATCGAAATAGTTGGTTTAGCCCATAATTTGTTTTGCCAATTTTTGGGCATTTATTAAAGGAGAAACACAACCCATGACTGAATATATTGGAAACGGACGCAGTAGTATAGGTTTAGAAACCTACGGTATTCGTTCTGCTAACGATGTTTATTGGAACTATTTGGTTCCGGCATTGTATGAGCAGGCGAGTTTGAATGGCGAAGGCAAAATTGCATCGGGCGGCCCGCTGGTGGTACGCACCGGTATTCATACCGGACGCTCGCCTAAAGATAAATTTGTGGTGCGCGAGGATTCGAGCAATGCAATTGTGGACTGGGGGGCCGTGAACCAACCCTTTAGCCCAGAACAATTTGACATGCTTTATGCGCGGGTCACTTCTTATTTATCGGCACGCAAACTGTATGTCGAAGATTTATATGCGGGAGCTGACCAACAATATCGTTTGCCGGTGCGCGTGGTGACCGAGTTTGCATGGCATGCGCTTTTTGTGCGCAATTTGTTTATCCGCCCGCCGGCGGCTGACTTAGCTGAATTTATTCCACAATTTACCATTTTGTGCGCTCCGACGTTTGACGCTGACCCCACCCGAGATGGAACCCGCAGCAAAACCTTTGTGATTGTGAATTTTGCGAAACGCATTATCTTGATTGGGGGCACTTGGTATGCCGGTGAGATGAAGAAATCAATTTTTACCGTGCTGAATTATTTGTTGCCACTTAAAGGGGTTTTTCCGATGCATTGCTCGGCCAATGTGGGCGATGATGGCACCTCGGCGGTGTTTTTTGGCTTGAGTGGCACGGGCAAAACCACGCTCAGCGCCGATGCAACACGTGGTTTGATTGGTGACGACGAGCATGGTTGGAGCGACAACGGCATTTTTAACTTTGAGGGCGGTTGTTATGCCAAAGTGATTAAGTTGTCGAAAGCCTCGGAGCCAGAAATTTGGGCGGCGAGCAATCAATTTGGCACTGTGCTTGAAAATGTGGTTTTGGATGAGCAGACTCGTCGTGTGAACTTTGATACCGATCGATATACCGAAAACACGCGCTCGGCTTACCCACTTACTTATATTCCAAATGCCGTGCCGACCGGCACGGGGCCGCACCCGCGCAATATCATTATGTTAACCGCCGATGCCTTTGGCGTATTGCCCCCCATCAGCCGTCTGACCAAAGAACAAGCCGCTTATCACTTTTTGTCGGGTTACACCGCCAAAGTGGCGGGCACCGAAAAAGGTGTGACTGAGCCACAAGCCACATTTAGCACTTGTTTTGGTGCGCCATTTTTGGTGCACAAAGCACAGGTGTATGCCGATTTGTTGGTAGCAAAAATGCAAAAACATAATGTAAACTGTTGGCTGGTTAATACCGGCTGGGTGGGCGGTTCGTATGGTACGGGGTATCGTATGCGTATTGCTTATACCCGTGATATGGTGCGGGCGGCATTGGATGGTGTCTTAGATGCGGTTCCTTATCATGCCGAGCCGGTTTTTGGTTTGCATATTCCTGAATATGTGCCGGGTGTGCCCAATGATGTGCTAATTCCACGCTCGACATGGCGTGACGGCGCGGCTTATGATGCGAAAGCCACAGAATTGCTGAATCGGTTTGAGTCAAATTATGCGCACTTGCTGAAATATGGCACCAGCGAGGGCGCTGCTGGTGGCTAAAACTGAGCCGTGAGCCATGAGCCATGAGCCATGAGTTGTGAGTTGTGTGTTCAATCACAAATCATGACTCATGACTCGTGACTTATGACTTGTGCTTATAATTCACGGCTTAAAGCTCATGGCTCATGGCTCACGGCTCACAATTACCTCATTAAATGGCTAGTTTTTCTTCTGCTCCGCATAACCGCCTTCCCCGTTGGGATGTTTCTAATGTTTACCCCAGCCTTGATTCACCTGAATTTGAAGCTGCGCTGACGCAAGTAACGACGTTGTTGAAGACACTACAGCAACAATTTGAACAGCATTGTTTGGCGGCTGGTCGTGACCCAATTGCGCTGCATCAGGCTTTGGGCGGTTATTTGCAGCAAGTGAATCAACTGAGCGCGTTGTATTCGACGGTAGGGGCCTATACCCGCGCCTTTGTTACCACCGATTCATATAACGCTGTTGCCAAGAAAACCCTGTCGCAGATTGAGATGATGGGCGTGCCGCTACGCCAATTGAATGTGCAATTTCGCGCGTGGCTGCGCAGTATTGCCGATGTGTTGCCTGCGATTCTTGCCCAAGGCGGCATTGTGGCTGAACACAGCTTTTATTTGAGCGAAGAGGTTGAAGAAAGCCGTTATATGATGAGCGAGGCCGAGGAATCGTTGGCCGCCGAGCTTTCATTGAGCGGGGCAATGGCTTGGAATAAGTTGCAAGGCACAGTGACATCGCAATTGACGGTTGATTTTGAGCGCAATGGCAAAATCGAGAAGATGTCGATGCCGGCTTTAATTAATTTGTCGCACGATGCAGATGGCGAAGTGCGGCGCGAGGCCTATGAAGCTGAAATTGCTGCATGGAAGACGGTGCAAGAGCCATTGGCGGCCTGTATGAATGGCGTAAAAGGCGCTGAAATTACGTTAGCTAAAAAACGGGGTCGCCCCGACCCTTTACATGCGGCACTTGAGGCTTCGCGTATTGATCAGCCGACTTTGGATGCGATGCTGGAGGCGATGCGCGACTCATTCCCAATCTTTCGTCGTTATTTGCAAGCCAAGGCCAAACGCATGGGGCAACACGCCTTGCCATGGTGGGATTTGTTTGCGCCGATTGTCTCAAATGAGCGTGCGTATAGCTGGGCGGAATGTCGAACCTTGATTGAGACACAATTTGCTGGGTTTAGCCCACGGTTGGCGGCACTGGCTAAACGCGCTTTTGCCGAAAATTGGATAGATGCTGAACAACGATCGGGGAAGCGGGGTGGGGCTTTTTGTATGAAATTGCAAGCCGTTAAGGAGTCACGCATTTTGTGCAATTTTGATGGCTCGCTTGATCAAGTATCTACCGTTGCCCACGAATTGGGGCATGCATTTCATAATGAATGTTTGAATGAAAAAACGCCATTGCAAGCCATCACCCCCATGACTTTGGCTGAGACCGCCTCGATTTTTTGCGAGACTATTGTGACCGAGGCCGCTTTGCGTGAAGCCCGCAGCCGCGACGAAGTCTTTGCCATTCTTGAAACTGACCTCATTGGCAAAACCCAAGTCATTGTCGATATTACTTCACGCTTTTTATTTGAGCAAGAGGTATTTGCGCGACGCGCCAAGGCCGAGTTATCGGCAGAAGATTTGTGTGACATGATGGTGCGGGCGCAAAAGGCTACTTATGGCGATGGCCTTGACGAGCGCTATTTGCACCCCTATATGTGGACATGGAAACCCCATTATTATTACCCGGGTTTGTCATTTTATAACTTCCCTTATGCCTTTGGCTTGTTATTTGGAATTGGGTTATATGCGATTTATCAGCAGCGCGGGGCGGCGTTTGTGCCCGAATATGAGGCCTTGCTTGCTAGCACCGGCGATGCCAATGCGGCTGATCTTGCTGCCCGTTTTGGTATTAACATTCGCGACAAGGCTTTTTGGCAAGCGAGTTTGAATGTGATCGGCGAGCGCGTGGCGAAATATTTAAATGAGTGAAGCCAAAATCACGACTCGACTATCCCAGAAGGGCATAGTTGAGTCGTGATTTTGGCATTAAATCTTCATTCACGACCCGAAATTTGCTCTAATTGCTATGATGACCGTTGCGAACCTGATCGAGCAACGGATTTAAAGCTGCGCCAGACTCTAAGGCATTGCGCCCCATTTCGGCAATGGCGGCAATTGCTTCGGCATTGCTAAGTTGGTATTGGGCTACCAGCCATGCCGCCAACACATGCCCCGTTCGCCCGATGCCAGCCGAGCAATGCACCACGACCCGCTCATTTTGAGCATGGGCTGCTGCTAAAAATGGCAAAATCTGCTGGGTCAATAATTCAGGCGCGGCTAAAGTGTAATCGGCAATTGGGGCGTGTAAGATATTTTTGTCCCCAAATGCATCGCGGTAAGCCGTGAGTAGTGGCGTTTCGCAACCTGCATAATAATCGAGTTGCTCGGCACTTAATAAACAGCATACCCGTTTGACCTGCGCTTGTTGCATAAATGAAATCCATGCTTGAACGGATTGATCATTGACAAGTAAACTGGGATAGCCGGGGCGACATGCGCCAAAGATGGTGTTTTCGGTTTTGGCTGCGGGCGAGAAGTTATTCAATGGAAGATGGGCGTTTTTTGTGATATTCAAAAACGGGGTAAGTAAAACAAGTTTTTGTCGAAATCACGATATGCCGTTGGGCGAAAGGGCAAAGCCATTGCGCCCAACGGCGGGGGTGGCCCCCGAGTTCTAGTGTTTCATGATTTGGCTCAAAAATAGCTTGGTGCGGTCGTTTTGCGGATTTTCAAAAACCTCGCGTGGCGTGCCTTCTTCGACAATATTGCCCTGATCCATGAGCGCTACCCGATGCGCGACGGCGCGGGCAAAGCCCATTTCATGCGTCACGCAGATCATGGTCATGCCGCTTTTTGCAAGGTCGATCATGGTTTCGAGCACTTCTTTAATCATTTCGGGGTCAAGGGCCGATGTTGGTTCATCGAAAAGCATGATTTGCGGTTGCATGGCAAGGGCGCGGGCGATGGCGACCCGTTGCTGTTGCCCGCCCGATAATTGACCGGGGAATTTGCCGCGTTGTTCGGGAATGCGCACGCGATGGAGTAATTCCATGGCAATTTCTTCGGCGCGTTCACGCTTCATTTTTTTTACCTGAACTGGCGCAAGCATGATATTTTCAAGCACGGTGAGGTGCGGAAAAAGGTTGAATTGTTGGAATACCATACCGACATTCTGCCGAATGCTTTCGATATTTTTTATATCGGTGCCCATTTCGATACCATCGACAATAATTTGGCCTTTTTGATGAGGTTCGAGATGGTTGATGGTGCGGATAAAGGTTGATTTGCCAGATCCTGATGGCCCCATCAGCACCAGCACTTCGCCTTTTTTTACGGTAGTAGAGACCCCGCGCAGGGCATGATAATTGCCATACCATTTATGCACATCGCGGCAAATAATAATATCGGTGTTTTTCTCGTTTTTAGCTTGCATGAGATTAACTCGTAAGGTTGATGTTTTGCTGTCTGATATACCAAGAAAGGTTAAAACTGAGGAAATTCCGGTTTGATTACCCCGTCTCAAGCACAGCTTGAGACGGGGTAATCAAACCGGCGAACCCGTATTTTTATGCTGTTCTTAGCCTCGCTTTTATGTTTTGATTTCGTAGCGCTTGACATAACGCGCTAAAATCCAACTCAAGCCCCAATAAACGGCTGCAATAAACAAATAAACTTCTTTTGATGTGCCGACAAATTCGGGTTGGGCTTTGATCGAGTTTCCGATGCCGAGAAAATCGAATAGTCCAACAATGGCCACCAATGAGGTATCTTTAAACAAACCAATAAATTGCCCAACCAAGATTGGTACCACCAATTTAAGGGCTTGCGGCAAAATAATGAAGCGTAACGACTGGAAATAATTCATCCCCAATGCCGAGGCGGCTTCAAATTGCCCTTTGTTAATGGCTTGCAGCCCACCACGCACATTCTCAGCCACATAGGCCGCGCTAAATAGTGACACGCCCGCCATTGCCCGAATAATTGAACTGGGTGCCCAGTTGGCAGGCAAAAATAATGGCAACATTAAGTTTGCCATAAACAACACGGTAATGAGCGGCACGCCACGAATAAGCTCGATGTAGGCCGTGCAGAACCAACGAATGACAGGTAAGGTGCTGCGTCGGCCTAATGCTAACAAAATCCCTAATGGAAAACTGACCATGATGCCGACTGCCGTAAGCAACAAGGTGAGCAGCAGTCCGCCCCAGAGATTGCTTGGGACGCTTGGTAATGCCCCATCTTTATAAGTAAAACCCGCAACAATAAAGATAGACAACGGAATATAGGAAACCCAGCCAATATTGGCGATGCGTTTAATGAGTTTGTCGTGTTTTCCAAAAAAAGATAATACGATCAAAATGACCAATAAAATGCCACAGGCGTAGATGCGCCAAATTTGATCGGTGGGGAAATCGGTGCTGGGTTTGATGGAAGGATATTGGCCGACCATTAACAACCGCAAGTTTGCGCTGATCACACCCCAACGGGCTTCGGTGAAGACCCAACGCAGGGTTGGTATGCTAATGCTATAGATGAGCCAAATCGCGAATGCAGTGAGCAGGGCGCTATACCACGAGCTGAATAAATTCTCGCGTAGCCATTTGAGTGCGCCAATACGTTCGCTAGGTGGTGGTAAAACGGTGTTGGATGTCATCGCTCAATCAACCTCACTTTATGGTTATACCAATTCATGAATGCGCTTGTGATTAGGCTTAGTGAAAGATAGATCAGCATGACCATAAATATCGACTCTACGGCACGGCCAGTTTGATTAATAATCGTATTGGCATTTGAAACAAGGTCGGGGTAAGCGACGGCCCCGGCCAAAGATGAATTTTTGGTAAGGTTGAGATAGGTGCTGGTGAGCGGCGGGATCATGACCCGCAGCGCTTGTGGCAAAACAACAAGACGCAGTGATTGAGAGGTGCTCAAGCCCAATGCTTTTGCTGCTTCAATTTGCCCTTTGCCGACAGATTGGATACCCGTGCGCACAATTTCGCCGATAAAGGCGGCGGTATAGCTGACCAAACCCAGAAGCAAAGTCATAAATTCGGGCGAAACGAGAATCCCCCCCGTGATATTTCGACCTTCTAAAACCGGCATGCTTAATTGTCCGTTGATGATCCAGGGTAATCCTACGCCACGGTTGCTCCACAGCGTCGGGCCAATTTGCATGGCTTCACTAATTTTGGGCAAGCCAACAAAGACACCAAAATATAAAAAGATGAGATAAACCAATAATGGCATATTGCGCATTAATTCAACATAGCCGCGAAAGATATTACGAATGAGGATATTGCCAGAGAGTTGGGCGATACCGATGATTAGCCCCGAGAATGATGCCAAAATGATGCCAAGAATACTGACATAAATGGTATTTGCTAATCCGGCTAAAAAAGCACGCCCCATCGTGCTATCACTATCATAAGCAATTCGGGTTTCACTAATATCAAACCCAGCACGGTTATTTAGAAAATCAAGACCTAGCGAAATACCTTGACGGCGTAACCCAGTAAGCATGTTGTTGCCGAGCCATGCGAACAAAGCAACTATGAATAGGACAAAAATAACTTGCCCCAATATTCGCTGTACACGTTCGTCTCGGTAAAAGGGTGGGCGAGTGGGTGAAGTCATAAATGCGTAGTAAAACAGGTTTTCACCAAGATCACTATTCCTCTATCTCTGACGCGGAATAAAGGAATAGCGATCTTGGGGATTGGGTCTTTTAACTTGCCCTGTTTATTGAGAAGATATTTTTTTAGCGGACTGGTGGCGAATAGAGCAACCCACCTTGGGTATAAAGGCTGTTGTAGCCACGTGGAATATAAGTTGGGGTGCTTTGGCCTAAATTGCGCTCATAAATTTCGGCATAGTTGCCTACTTTTTTAATGACGTTGAGTGCCCAAGCATTGTCTAGGCCCAACTTTTTGCCCATGTCGCCATTTTTGCCCAACAAGCGTTGGATTTCGGGGTCTTTGGTCTCAGCCAACAATTGATCGGCATTTTTGCTGTTTACGCCATACTCTTCGGCTGCAATTGTGGCAAACAAAGTCCAACGAACGATGTCGGCCCATTGGTTGTCGCCATGGCGCACCATTGGCCCCAAGGGTTCTTTGCTCATGGTTACATCCATAATTTCATGGTCGGCAGGTTTTTTGAGCAAACTCATGCGCGAGATCAAACCGCTTTTGTCGGTCGTGATGGCATCACAACGCTCGGCTTCATATGCCCCCCATACTTCATCGGCAGTTTCGAAGGTGAGTGGCTTGTAAGCCGTCTTTTTGAACCCCATTTGATCGGCCAAGTTTAGCTCGGTGGTGGTGCCTTTTTGCACACAAATGGTCTTGTCCTTCAAATCTTCTAGTTTTTTTGCTTTGCTGGCTTTAGGCACAGTCATGCCTTGGCCATCATAAAAATTGACACCGGTAAAGTCAGCGCCCAATTCGGTGTCGCGTTGTAATGAATAGGTGGTATTGCGAATGAGCACGTCAATTTCGCCGGTTTGCAACATGGTAAAACGGTTTGCGGCGGTGGTGGGTTTAATTTCCACTTTTGATGGGTCACCAAAAATGGCGGCTGCAACTGCACGGCAAAAATCAATATCTAAACCGGCAAATTGACCATCTTTGCCAAGAAACCCAAACCCGGGCACAGCGTTATTGCCGCCACATACGAGCTTGCCACGCGCTTGAATGGCCTTGAGTGTCGTGCCACTGCCTGCCGGTGCGGCGGCAGCAGGAGCCGCAGCCGCGGCTGGCGTAGCCGCAGATTGCACAACGCGGGTCACTTCGACCACACGAGTCACTTCAACTGGTGGTGGTGTGCCACAAGCCGATAGTGCCAATAGGGTCGCTGTGGACCCAATGACTATTTTTTTAATCGTTGTAAATTGCATGTCTTCTTTGTTCTCCTTTGTTTTTACTATTTCGTTGATCGCCTTTGTCAAAACCCTAAAATTGGCGAACCCCTCTATATATTTACTTAGATCTTAACACTAAGAGACTATATCATACATGAATAAATCTGTATTTTCTTAAAAAATAACATGTTTATTGATAATTTGGGTAATTTTAAATTTGTTAAATTGACATACTATTTGTAAATAAAAAATTTTCCAAAGTCAACATATTGTATATAATTAAAATTCACCTGATTGATTTCAATGCGCTTAGAAATAACAGCAAAGTGAAGTAATCTTGATATTTTAGGTTTTAACTATGAAATTGCAGTTTTGTTTGTGAATTTGTTCACAAAATACCATTTCGCGTGGATAATACGAGGTTGTAATAATTATGCAAGATCTAATGCTTATTTTGCCACCGCTTATTGTATTTTTAGGGGCGACTGTGCTGCTTTTGGTCGATTTAAAGATTGCTGATGACCGCAAAGAGACCGTAGCGTGGACAGCCATGTTTCTGCTCGTCGATGCGCTTATTGCCGCAGTGGTGCTACTCTATTTCAACCGCACCAGCGATGTTTTATATGGCTTTTCAAACATGATCTTAACCGATCGTTATGCGGCTTTGTTAGACATTGTTTTTGCGCTGATCGGTATCGGGGTTTTTCTATTAACCCTGCGCTATAACCGGGTGCATCAAATTATGCGCGGCGAATTTTTTGTGCTGACGCTGTTCTCAATTGGCGGCATGATGTTGATGGCACATGCCGCCAATTTGGTGACTATTTTTGTTGCGCTCGAAATGTTTTCCATTCCTTTATATGTGTTGTGTGGGGTGGCCCGACCACGACTTGATAGTGAAGAATCATCATTGAAATATTTCTTGCTTGGGGCGTTTGCTTCTGGCTTTTTGGTGTATGGCATTGCTTTGATGTATGGTGCGACCGGCACTTTAGATATTGCCACCATGCTAAAGCAAGTTGAGCGCGGGCAAGCCCCCTTGTTGCTGGTGATTGGCGCGGGGCTAATGTTGGTTGGCTTGGGTTTTAAGGTCGCGGCGGTTCCCTTTCATATGTGGACCCCCGATGTTTATGACGGTGCGCCAACCACTGTGACCGCATTCATGACAACCGCGACCAAGGCTGCTGGGTTTGCGGCTTTGATGCGGGTGTTTTTGTTGGGGCCGGGTGCATTTGTGGGCAGTTTGGTCAGCGCCATCGCCATTTTAGCGGCTTTGACCATGATTTTTGGCAATTTGTTTGCGCTGGCCCAACGTAGTGTAAAACGCATGTTGGCTTATTCGAGCATTGCCCATGCCGGTTATTTATTGGTGGGTATTGCTTCGGTTGCCAATATTGGGCAAAGCGCCAATGCGGTCATTTTCTATTTGGCAACTTATGCCGCCACCAGTTTGGCCGCATTTGGCGTGTTAAGCGAGGTTGGTTCGATGAATCGTGATGAAGATCATGGTTTAGAGCGTTACACGGGTTTGGCAAAACGCAACCCAGCCTTAGCATGGGTTATGGCGTTAGCATTGTTTTCGTTAATGGGCATGCCATTAACGGCTGGTTTTACTGGCAAATATTTGCTGTTTCAATCGGCTGTATCGTCGGGTTTAAATTGGTTGGCATTGTTGGGGGTTATCACCAGTGTTATTTCGGCGTTTTATTATTTGCGTGTCATTGTGCATATGTTTATGAAAGAAGATGCCACCGTAGCCGCAAATAATGAACAATATTGCGTCAGCAAGCCGTCATTGGTGATGATGACATTGGCTTCGGTCGCTGTTGTCGCCTTAGGTTTGCTGCCTACTTTGTTGTTGAATATGTTTGCCTAAAAGGCGAATGTTGGAACCAGTAGGGGCACGGCATGCCGTGCCCCTACTGGTTCTGTATCAACGATTCAACCAATCGCGCATCATCTAATACTGTGCGCAGGTCAATGAGGACCTGACCAGCCCGCAACCGCGCAATAATGGGTGTGGCGCGGCTGCGCAGTTGTGCCATTAAGGTTGATGGTTTGTCGCAATGAAGCGCAATTAGGCAGGTGGGCAAAGTCTCGCCCGGCATACTGCCGCCACCGATGGTTGATTCGCCATGAATGAGCGTGGCTTCGATGTCATTGGCTTGGCACCAAGGGGTGATGGCGTTAAGGCATTGTTTGGCACGCGTTTCAATTTCGGCTAGTGGCATTGCCATCATACGGATAACCGGAATTTCGCTGCTTGCCGTGCCCCGCACATAAGCCATTAATGTGGCCCCCAACCCAGCCAAAGTGAGCTTGTCGGCCCGAAAGGCGCGGGCCATTGGATTTTTGCGGCAGCGCTCAATGGCATCACGGCTGCCAAGCATAATGCCAGCTTGTGGCCCGCCCAGCAATTTATCACCACTAAACGCTGTCACTGCCACCCCAGCCCGCACGCTGTCTTGCACCATTGGCTCGCGGCTTAGCCCAAATTGGCTGGTGTCGATGAGTGCGCCGCTGCCTAAATCATCGAGCACATAGATGTTATTGCCGCATTTCGCGGCAGCCACCAACTCATCAACCCCCACATCTTGCGTAAACCCGATCATTTTAAAATTAGAGGGATGCACCCGTAAAATTGCCCCGATGCTCGGTGTACCCGTCGCTGGCGACGTAATGGGTGTTTCGTAATCGCTGCGCCGTACTTTGTTGGTTGTGCCGACCTCGACCAAATGCGCCCCGCTTTGTTGCATGATGTCGGGCACGCGAAACCCACCACCGATTTCGACCAATTGCCCACGCGCAATGACCACGCCTTTGCCTTTGGCGAGCGTGCTCAACATAAGCACAGTGGCTAAGGCGCAATTATTCACCACCAGTGCGGCTTCGGCCCCAGTGATTTCACACAACAACTTTTGCACCAAATCGCCACGTTTGCCACGTTCGCCGCTTTCTAAATCAAATTCGAGTGGCGAATAGTCGTTCATGGCGGCTAACATAGCGCGTTGAGCGTTTAGGCTTAATGGGGCGCGCCCCAAATTGGTATGAATGATGACACCAGTGGCATTGATGACGGTGGGGGCGTGTAAGGTGAGTTGTGAAGCCAGTAAATGATTGGCTGCGACGCTTAGTAATTCACTGCTTGATGGGGCGGGTAGACCAGCGCGAATGGCAGTGCGGGCTTCGTCTAAGGCCTGACGCAATGCCTTAACAGTGCGGTCGTGACCCTCGCTTGCAACTAACTGTTGGGCTTGGGGTAATAATTGACTGATGCCCGGCAGGGCGCGTAATTGGGTGGATAAATCGGAGATCACGCAAGGATTATAATATTTCTGTGTCGAAACATCATCATACTTCTATCGCGGTTGTTTTTTTGTCATTGTGTTTCAGTGCTTCTGCCTCGGCATTGCAGTTGGTGCAACAGCCTGTTATGCAGACAGTGAACTCACCTGATGCCCAAGAGATATCTGCTCAGATCACTGTGCCTGCTTTGAGCACCTTAAAATCGGCGAGTGTGCCTGTATGGATGGATAGCCCCGATGCGACCCCGGCACGGTTGCAACAGGCGGTAGCGACAGGGCGGATTGATGCCGAAACCGCAGATTTGTATTTGGCGTTTGCATTGCGGGGGGATGACCGTTTGCCGAGCGAATATATTAGCACGGCGACATGGCATGGCACAGCGCATTTGGCACGCTTGCGCCAAACAACACAGGCCCAGCTTAAATGGGCTGCCGCAGATCCATCGCGGCAAATGCTGGCTTCGACCGATGTTTATATGCGGATTGAGCAATTGTTGAATGGCTTTTGCAATGAGTACAACAGTGCTTTGACGAATGAATTTGACAGCCCCCATTTTCACATTCAATACAGTACCATTGGCGGTGGTTTGACGATTCAGGATTATGCAACGTCACTCGAACGGGCTTGGGATACCGAGGTGGTGAAATTCGGTTGGCCCCAACCCCCAATAGCAACCGCGCCAGCAGCTGGCAACCGTATTCATGTGCGGATTGATTTGACGAAACAGCAGGGCCTGTATGGGTTGGCTTCATATTTGGGGACTCATGCTGGGCGCGTGGGTGACAACCCTAATACCGCTTGGCGCGAAACGGATGCTGAGGCTGCATGTCTCGTGTTAAACCGCGACTTTTCAAAATTTTATCCAACCTCGGCTTTACAAGCCTTAAATGCCACAACCGCGCATGAATTTGTGCATGTTATTCATTATGGTGTCGGCATCGATAGTGACTTGAATGGGAATGCTGGTTTGACTTTCGCGGAATCAATGGCAACCATGATGGAAGATGAGGTCATGAATGAGGCCAACGATAATTACAATTATTTGTGGCCTAAATTAGATATTTGTTTGGGGGCCTATAATGATTCGCCGTATAAATACTGGGTGGTGATGCGCGCCATGACTGAGCGTTTTGGCACAGGCGTTGCTAATGGGGCCGAGCAAGTTCTGCAAGATTTTATGACGGTATTGAGCCAAGGGCAGGGCGGTCGTTTAACCGCTTTTAACCAAGGGTTTGTCAACAAAGGCACTACTTTGGCAAATGCCTATCATGATGCGGCAATTGCGTTGCGTTTTACCAAGCCGTGTGACGGTAATTATGTTTATCCTTATTGTTTTAGCGAGGCAAATAATTATGTGCAACAAAAAGGCGCTGCCAAAATTAGTTCGGGCAGCGCTGTAAATGGCACAATTTCGACCTTGGGTGGCTCATATAATGGCACTGTTGAAAATCACTATGCAATGAATTGGGTGGATTTGCCCTTGAATGTAGCCCCTTATGCTGTGACATTGCAAAATAACTCAACCACAGGCGAGATGCGTTTTAGTGTGGTTTGTGATACAGGGAGCGCCCTTAATGTGTTGACACCTTCTCAAGTGGTTAGTGCTAAAAAATCTGGCGCAGTACCAAATGTTGACCCTTCTGCCTGTGTCAAATTAACTGCCATCATTACAAATCAAAAAGTAACCTCCGAAGCTCCCCGCACTTGTAGCGCTGATGCTTATACCCTCAGCATCGGGGCACCATCATCTCTATTTAAAACTTACCTTTCTTTTGTGCGCAAATGAGTCATGAGCCTTGGGCCATGAGCCGTGAGCCGTGAGCCTTGAATTGTAGTAACGGCTTATGAACTATAAATCACGGCTCACGGCTCACGGCTCAAAGCTCATGGCCCAAGGCTCATAGCTCAAATTCGTAATTCGTAATTCGTAATTCATTTAGAATGTATGTCGTGAGACGACAACTTCTTATCTTGACGGCGGTTGTTCTTGTCGCATGTAGCCCAGCATCATCTCAGCCTACATCTACAACCAGAACCCCAGTCCCGGGGGCAACGCTTGCGCCGCCATCTAACTTGTTGGCCGCCAATGCTGCTTTGGCTTTTATTGACGCGATCAATAAACAAGATTATGCGCGGGCATTTGATACACTTTCTAATTCAGCCAAAGGGAATGTGAAAGATGTGAGCGGGCTGCGTCGTGAATATTTGAACACACATGACACTGCGACCGTCATTACAGCCACCTACCAATTGCGTGGCGGTTTAATTGTGAGCGGTAGCACGGCTACTGCCGGCATTACGGGGGCCTGGCAAACAGGTTTATTTGGGCCGTTAAATGTGACTGGCACGTTGATGCTTGAGGCTGAAAATGCGATTTGGCGTGTGAAATGGAACCGCGATGCGATGATGACAGGTTTGGTTTCAGGCACATTGGTGCTTGATCGAGATGACCCGCAACGGGGCACCATCTTTTCGGCAGATGGGGTGGCGTTGGCAGGGCAGGGTTTTAGCAGTCAATTGGGGGTGGTGCCCGGCAAAATTGCATCTCCCCAGCAAGAAAACGAAATGTTGGCATTGCTCAATCGGCTGACCAATTTGCCCATTGCCGATATTAAAGCGAAATATCAAAAAGCCCAGCCTGATTGGTTTGTGCCTATTGCAATCGTCAGCCAAGAGCGTTTGACCCGGAATAGTGATCAAATTGGTCGTTATGCAGCACTTGTCGCGCAACAAATCCCGTCTCGCACCTATGCCGATGATAATATTGCGCCGCATGTGGTCGGGTATGTTGGGGCTATTTCGGCGCAAGCATTGCCTTATTATCAAGGGTTGGGTTATTCTGGCGATGAATTGGTGGGGGTGACTGGGATTGAAGTCGGGATGAATGACGAGTTGGGGGGGCGACCGGGTGGCAAACTTGAATTTCGACCAACACGCGGCTCCCCACGGGTAATTGCACGGCGCGACAAGATCGAAGGTAAAGATGTTACGCTAACCATTCAAGCCGCATTACAAACCCAAGTGCAAGCCATTATTGGCAAAACTCGTGGCGCGATTGTGGTGACGAACCCGCGCGATGGGGCGATTCTGGCAATGGCTAGCGGCCCGGCCTATTCATTAAATGATGTGACCCAAATTAGTGGTGAGGCCGGAAAATTATTAAATGACCCTAATCGCCCCTTGGTGAATCGTGCTGTGCAAGCCTACCCACCCGGTTCTGTATTTAAGCCAGTGACTTTTGCGGCGGGTTTTGCCGAAGACCTAACGCGCCCCGATGAAGGATTTGTTGATCCGGGCTATTGGGATGGCCTCGGTGCAAATTATCGGCAAACGTGCTGGCTAAGTGGCGGGCACGGTGCATTAAATTTGACTGAAGGCTTGAGTGCCTCATGTAACCCTGTTTTTTATACGTTGGGCAAACGTTTAAACGAGAAGAACCCATTTTTGTTATCGCAATATGCCAAGCAATTTGGTTTTGGGGTGCGGGCTGGGCTAGATATTGGTGGCGAGGCGGCTGGGCTTGTGCCTGACCCCGATTGGAAAAAAGCCGCACGGGGCGAGGGTTGGGTGACCGGTGACAATGTCAACTTTGCCATTGGGCAGGGTTTTTTGTTGGCGACTCCAGTTCAGGTGGCGCAAATGACAGGGGCGATTGCTAACAATGGTGTTTTGTTTAAAACACGGCTGGTGAGCAAAATATCAGAAATAGAAGGCGGCAAACCTCAAGTCATTGGCCCACCGGCCCCTAGCAAAATTAATATTAGCCCCGAAGTGATACGGGCGATCCAACAAGGCATGATTGGTGTGACGACCAATACTAAAATTGGCACGGCTGAAAATAAATTTCGCAGTTTTGATTATTATTATGTCGGCGATAAACTGTTTGCTGGGCCATTGGCTGTGACTGCAACAGGTGTAATATCGACATCACGGGCGGTTAGCGCAACCCAACGGGCTGTGCTGCCATTGCCAGCTGCCCAACGCGGCACAGCCCGCAAATTGGTCGTGGCGGGTAAAACCGGCACCGCACAAGCGCCGGGTGTGCGTGATCTACCCTTTGCATGGTTTACCGGTTATGCCCCAGCCGATAACCCGCAAATAGCGGTTACGGTGATGCTTGAGAATATTGGCGAAGGCTCGACATTTGCGGCCCCGTTGGCGCGTCAAGTTTTTGAGGCTTATTTTGGTTTGCCTATTGTCGATGTGCCGCCGGATCCCAAGCCAAGATAACGAGTGTGCTGCGAAGGTGGATACAATACGGACTTATGTCCACAAAGAAAATAGTGATTGTTTCCTCTAGCCTTTCGCAAAACTCGCGTACTCGTGTGATGTGTCAATCTGCTGCTCAATTTTTGGCAGCAGCAGACGTAGATGTCGATATTATTGACTTGGCGCATCATCATTTGTTGCCATACCCGCGCTCTGAAAATGACGACTTTTTGAGAGAATTGGTGCAGCGTTTTAATGCTGCAGATGGCTGGGTGTTGGCGACACCGATCTATAATTTCGGCATTTCGGGAACCATGCGCGACTTTTTGCATTATGCGCTCGATAGTGATTTGCCGCGTTACAAGCCATTTGTAGTGTTGGCGGCGGCGGGTGGCCCACGCAGTTATATGGCCGCCAATGATTTGGCTTTGTCGATGATCTATGAAGTGTTTGCCATTCAAATCGGCCCGCCGGTGGTGGCGATTAAAGATGCGGTGATTGCTAAAACCAACACCATCGACGATGATATTCGCGGACGCATGGACCGAGCGCTAACGCATCTTGTGCAAGTGGTGAGAAGCTGAAATTTAAAATTTAAAATGGAAAATTTAAAATTGGAACTCGTCGCCTCAATTTTAAATTTCCCATTTTAAATTTTCGCGCTAAGCGTGAATGAGCGTGATTTGCCGCCCAGCGGGGCTGATGACAACCTCGGCGCTGGTGCGATCTTCGATATCGGGCAGGCCAGCGCGTTGGTCAAAGATCACCAACCAGCCGGTATCAAGACCCAAGCCAGTCAAATATTTGTCGAGTTGCGTCAGCCCTTGCGGGGTTGGGTCTTTGCGGCCTTCGCGCCACACTTTTAGCTCCATCGCCAGCCGTTGCACCTTTGGCGGCGTGCCAAAACGCACCAGCACATCCATTCGCCGTGTGCCGATGGCGTATTCGCGGTCAATATAGCCACCGCCATTTACCACGCGCTGTAAAAACGCCAAAAACACCACTTGCGCCGCCACTTCAGAATAGGGTGAGGTGCGCATGAGGGGCTGTCCATGTTCACGCCAAAATTCTAAAAACATATTCAGCATTTTGGCTTCGTCCAATTTGCCATCTACGGTCAGCCATACGGGTGAAAATTGGGCGGGGATGGAATCTTGAGCGGTTTGACTCAGTTCACGCGGAATAATTTCTTGGTAAATTGGGTTGGCAATTTCAAGCGGCGCACCTTTGCCGCGCCGAATCAGGCCCAAATCGAGCACATATTGGGTATCGTCATTATTAAGTTGATCCAATTCTTCGCTGGCGACAATCGGCTCGATAACGCGGCGCACCCGCGGCTCGCGCAGTTTGTCGGTCAGTTGGTCGAGATGGGTGTCGCGGCGCAGAATGAGGCGCTCTTTGGCCTCGTCAATCATCGGTGCGGTGATGGTGACGCTGCGGTCGCGGTTTTCGCGCATTTCGCGGGTGACTTCGTTGGCGATGGCATTGACAAGCCAAGGCTGCCCCTGTGAGTAA
>CAMDWA010000024.1 GCA_945877855.1 Thermoflexus hugenholtzii JAD2
ATTCAACGCAGTATCAGGCTCAATAATACCGTGCTTCACCAAAGGGTGCGCCAACAAAATAAAGGCGGTGGCATGACAGCCGGGGTTGGCAATGCGCTTAGAAGTGCGCACTTTTTGGCGGTATTCAGGGGCCAATTCGGGCAAACCATAGGCCCAATCTGGGTGACAACGATGCGCTGTGCTGGCATCAATGACACAAGTGTTTTTGCCAGCTAAGGCCGCCGATTCTTTGGCCGCCGCATCTGGCAAACACAAAAATGCCACATCGGCTTCGTTTAACAAGGCGCGGCGTGTTTCGATATCTTTACGACGGTCAGCATCAATCCGCAACATCTCAATATCGTTGCGTTTCGCCAAATATTCATTAATTCGTAATCCTGTGGTGCCTTCTTGACCATCGACAAAGACTTTTGTTTTCATTTTTAAATTTAATAGTATGGGTCTTAAAAGAGATTTTCGCCGAAATCACCATGCCTCTGGGTCCCGGCTGGGACCCAGAGGCATGGTGATTTCGGCATTTCCTCAATTCTTATCCGTGCTAAATATCTTTTTTAGTTCAATTTAGCGGTCAATTTCAATTCAACCAATTTCAAGGCCTTTGAAACCGGGCAATTGTTCTTCGACACTTCAACCAATTCATCAAATTTAGCTTGGCTGACATGCGGCACAATCGCCTCAGTATTTAACTCAATTAAGCTAATGGTTGGGCCATCGGTCAAATGCACTTTGGCAGTGGTATGAACACTGGTGGGGGCAAAACCGGCCTTGGTTAATTGCGCGGCCAAAAACATCGAAAAACACCCGGCATGAGCTGCGCCAATTAGCTCTTCTGGGTTTGTGCCCTTGCCCTCTTCAAAGCGTGAGGCAAAGGTATATGGGCTTTCCATATGACCGCTGCCTAATTTAATCGTTCCATTACCCTCGCGCAACGTTCCTTTCCATTGCGCTTCTGCTGATTTCACTGTCATTTTCTCATATCTCCAGAATTAAACTTGGTTAATTTTTGGGAAACTCAAACGACATAATGTCAAAATCACAATATGGCTTTTGATACATAAGCAAAGCCCATGCAATCAAAGGTCGTATCGTAATTTAGGCGAGAATTTGTTTTATACCTCGCTTTTTCGAGAAGCTACCCCAAAATTTTGAACGAGTATAAATCAAATGGTAAGTCCGCGCGATATAGTGTCCAAAAGTCGGCGCTGCGCTTAACCCGTCATCTCTGCGAACGCGGAGATCCATAGCAATGCAGGTAAAAAGTGTGGCAATCACATCAAATTTATGCCCACCACGTTATGGATTCCCTCTTTCGAGGGCATGAAGGGTTAAGCTGAGACCTTAATTTAAGGCAGCGAAGGCAGCCTCGGCATCGGCCACCAAATGCAATGAGCCGGTGATGCAAATCACCTCATGGGCTGCGGCCCGCGCCACCTCATCCACCAAAACACGCGCCAGCCCTTGCGCTGGGCACTGCACTGACAACGACGAATCTGGAAACAAGGCATACCACGCAGCACACAATTGTGCCGCCGTCGCCGCCCGCCGATAATTGGGCTGCACAAACGTAATGGCATCAGCAAAATCATGCGCGGCTCGCAAAATGCCATCCATATCTTTGTCGCGCAAAATGCCCAGCACCAAGCGAATGGGGCGCGACCCAAAATATTGGCGCAACGCCACGCCAAGCTGCTGGAGCGAATAGGGGGTGTGAGCACCATCAATAATGACAGTCGGGTTGAGCGACACCACCTCAAAACGGCCCGGCCAATGCACTTGTGCCAACCCATGTTTGGCGGCCTCATCATTCACACAAAAACCACACGCCCGCAAGGCATTTACCGCCGCCAACGCCGCGCTGGCGTTTTGCAATTGATGTGCACCCAATAACGGCAGCAGCGTTTGTGAATGGGGCTGGTCTGGCGGCCCAAATGACGGCAACGCCACCCATTGCCCCACCGCTTGGGTATCAATCTGATGCCGCACTAATTCGACCCGCCAGCGCACCTCGGCAAATTCGAGGCGCGACCCAAGACGCTGGGCCGTAGCGCGAATAACCTCGGCCACCTCTGGCTGCTGTTGTGCGCTAATGGCATAACCATTGGCGCGTAAAATGCCGGCCTTTTCTTGCGCAATCTCGGCCAAAGTATTGCCCAACATTTGGGTATGTTCTAGGCTAATATTGGTAATGACCGAAACCAGCGGCTCGGCCAAATTAACTGCGTCGCGTCGTCCACCCAGCCCAATCTCCATCACCGCCAACGCCACCCCTTGCGCCTCGAACCAGTGATACGCCATCGCCGTAAATGCCTCAAAACGGGTCGGAAAACCCAAATCGGGGCGATCCCACAACTCAATAATTTGGCGAATTTGATTGGCATAAGCCACATAATCCGCTTCGGGCATCAAATGGGCCGCAATGACGGGTGTATTTGGGTCAGTGCCATTCGGCAACGATTGCAAATGATAAATAGCAAAGCGCTCGACAACGGTGTGCAAATGCGGCCCTGTAAACGCCCCCACCCGATACCCTGCCGCCGCCATCACCGAGGCAATCATCGTGGTGGTGCTGCCTTTGCCCTTCGACCCTGCCACCAATACACAACGGGTTGTTGTGGTCGGGGCGCCGCCTAATCGACCTAATAAATGCCGCGCCCGCAAAATGCCTGCATCAAATGCATATTGATGGGTGTGCTGAGGTTGATTTAAATAATCCAATGATTGGATATAGTCAACGGCAGCTTGAAAATTGTCGCGTGATGATGTGCTCAAATGTAAACCCCAATCATAAGCGAATGCGTGTATGATTCCACCTGTCAAACCATGTCATTTCAAAATCTGCTAAACCATAAGTTTACCCGTCTTACTACCTATCGCAAAAACGGGCAGGCTATGCCAAGCCCAGTTTGGTTCGCCCAAGAAGGCGAAAAATTGTTTATCGTCACCCAAAACGATTCTGGCAAAATCAAACGTATTCGCAACAACCCGCAAGTGTTGGTCGAGCCATGCACGGGCAGCGGCAAAGTATTGGGCGAAGCCGCCAAAGGCCAAGCCCGCATTTTAGATGCCAACGCTGGCAAGCACGCCGATGACGTATTAAACCGCAAATATGGTTGGCAAAAAGCCTTGTTTGGGTTAATGTGGAAAGTGCGCGGCACAACCGTTGCCTATCTCGAAATTACGCCTGCTGTATAAACACCCTACAAGCCCCAAATCAAAATAACGCCAGCACTGAGCGCACGTCATCGGGCGTGCGTTCAGCACCGCTGGTTACGCGCCGCTTCGCTAATGCCATTTGCCCTCGCCATCCTCATTCGCATCCTCGCCAACCCATTTTCCAATCTACTGCAAAAAAAACTAACTGGCTACGCCGCCCATTCGCTGTTCATCATTACAGCAGTTCATGCGCTGCTTAGCCTCGCGATGCTGCCCCCCCTCGTGGCACATGCGTCAGCCATTTTGCAACAAAACGCTTGGTTTTGGCTCAATATGACGATTGTGGCAACCCTAGCCGTGTGCGGCAATGCCTTGCTGGTGCAAGCCCTGCGGCTCGGCGATCTATCGATCATGGGACCGATCAACGCCTATAAATCAATCGTGAGCATGGGGTTTAGCATATTGCTGATCGGCGAACTGCCCAATGCGTGGGGCTTAGTTGGCAGCTTGTGTATCTTGCTGGGCAGCTATGTCATTTTGGGGCGGAGCACAGCCATTGGCCGCACCCAGCCCTCAGCCCGTTTTGGCATTTTAGCCAATCACGGTGTGCAATTGCGTTTGGCGGCCCTGTTATGCTCGGCGCTCGAGGCCGTCTTTCTTAAACGCTGTATCACACTCTCATCACCCATCATCACCTTTATTTTGTGGTGCGCGTTGGGGTTTCTGGTGTCACTGCCCATCTTTCGTTTTGGGATGACGCATTCAGTGCAATCACAGTTTAGCATCCTCATTCAGCAAAAATGGCATTACATGGCACTCGCCCTCATGGTTGGGCTGATGCAATACACCACCCTCGTCGCCTTCGATGGTATGCAAGTAAGCTATGCCTTGGCGCTTTTTCAAACCTCCGCCCTCATCAGCGTTTTGCTTGGGCATCAGTTTTTTAAAGAGGGGCAAGTGCTGCAACGCTTGGTTGGCAGCAGCATCATGGTCATTGGGGCGATGTTGATTGTGCTACAACGCAGCTAAAATTTGCCACAGTAAAATACCCCCCATGCACCCTTGGAAAACCCATTCCCGCACCGTTGTGCTCGATTCAGCCCCTTGGCTGGTGGTCGAAAAACATGTCATCGAACTGCCCAACGGCAAAATCATCCCCGATTGGACATGGGTTAACACACCCGACTTTATCAATGTGGTGGTCGAAATGGCCGACGGCAATTTTCAGTTTTTTCGCCAATGGAAATACGGCTTCGACCGCATCTCACTCGCGCCGATTGGCGGCTATATCGAGCCAAACGAAGACCCGCTGACCGCCGCCAAACGTGAATTGATGGAAGAGATGGGCTGTGAGGCCAGCGAATGGGTGGATCTTGGCTGTTATCGCATCGATGCCAATCGTGGGGCCGGTATGGGGTCTTTGTTTTTGGCGCGTGGAGCGCGCCAAGTTGCCGCCCCCAGCGGCGGCGATCTCGAAGAACAAACGCTGATATGCCTCAGCCGCGCCGAGGTGTTAGCCGCCCTGCGCAACGGCGAATTTCGAGGCATCGCGTGGGCAGCCAATGTGTCCTTGGCGTTGTTGCATTCAGAGTAGGCGGCTTCTCAATTTTGGGCAATGTTTCATTGTGGGGTTTGATGCGCTTGATCCAGTAGTTTAGGGGTGATTTTGGATTATTTATGAGGGGAATAGTCATGACACAGAGTATGTAGGATTATAAAAAATAATATTTATATTGTTTCACTTGATGTATAATATATGTGTGGTGTTTTTCTTATGACCAACCGTGTCGACATTGCAGAGAAACTGCTGTGACAAACGTTGACCAAGTGAAGCATAATCAATTACAATGTCGCGAGAAATTGCTAACTTCCTAATTGCGGTTGCTGGTTTGGCTGTTGCGGTAGCCGCAATTGTTTTTGCGAACAACATCAATAAGACAGCCCGATTTGTCATCGGTTGTGCAGGATTTTTTGCTGCTGCATATTTTGGGATTATGGGCTTAGTTGAGCCAGTAAATGTGGCCGTTCCTTCTGCCACAGTAGCACAACCAACTCAAACGATTGCGGTTAAAAACACGAATGAAGGTCGCGCAGTTAATTCTTCTACAGTCCCGATATCTTGTAACCCGACTCCGCATGTTCCACTTGCGCAGAAAGATCACTTTTTACCAGGGGCACTACATATCGCCGAGCTCTGGCGATCAAATGGAAACTCGCCATGGGGTGACAAACTCGTGCGAGCGATTGTCCGTGGAGACTTATCAATTGTCGCAGCTGGTGGTGCCGTATGGACATTTCCAAAAGGTTGTGATGCTAATGCTGAAATCGATGTTGTAAATAACCCTAACGTGCACCGTGTAATCTCTGAGGATGAACTTCGGGCAGCAGGCTTTATCAGATAGACGCTTGCATTTGCATTTGGTGCGTATTTCTTGCGTGTCCAAAGAGCGCGCAACACAGCTTGGTGTCGGTGTCCATGGCCTGGGGCATTTTGGCTGGACGCGGGGTCTTGGGTCATAGCCGCCGCTGAAGCCTAGCGTTGCAAAGCATAGCACAGAGACATCACCAATCGCATCCAAATCATCGTTGATTTCCAAGAGACACGGCTAAGCATGTATATTTTTAACTGATGAATCAGCACTATGCGCACTATGCAGAAATTTTGCAAAAGCCCTTGCCTGAATTACAAAAGCAATTCGGCGTGAAATCACTGGGCTTATTCGGTTCATATATGCGCGGTCAGCAGCAGGCAAACAGCGATTTAGGCATACTGGTCAATTTTGATGAGCTTCCCTCCTTGATTAAATTTATTCACCCCGAAGATCGTCTTAGTGATCTGACAAGTCTTGAGATTGACTGAGTGATAGAAGATCGCCAAAAACGGCGCTAAAATAAGCACATTATGGAACGAAAACTGATTGCCATTGGCAGCGTATTGGGCGGGCTAGCCGTCGCCTTGGGGGCATTTGGCGCACACGGCCTGCGTGATATTTTGGCCCCCAGTGCGCTCGAGACCTTCGAGACGGGGGTGCGTTACCAGTTTTACCATGCCGTCGCTATCATTTTGGCGGGGTTGGTGCTGGGGCGCTACCCAAGCGCCAAACAGGCCAATACCGCCGGTTGGCTATTCATGGTCGGCGTTGCTATTTTTTCGGGCAGCCTTTACCTATTAACCATCACCGGTATGCGCTGGCTCGGCGCAATTACGCCTATCGGCGGCGTAGCGTTTATTGCCGGTTGGGCCTGTTTGGCGCTGGCGGTGTGGCGAAGTAAATGATGACAAGGTGACAAGGTGAGAGGGTGACAGGGTGATTTGCTTGGCAGTTCACCCTGTCACCCCCTCACCCTGTCACCTTGTCACATTAGCGCGTTACCCTCACAATAAACACCTTACGATCCTTGCCGCCAAGTTTGTATTTGTATTCTTCGTTGCCTTGCAAAAAGTCGAAAACGCGCTGTTTTTGCGCAATGGCGTGCTCGATCAGCTTGGCGATGAGGACTTGGCCGGGGCTAAGATACGAGAATTTGGCGGGGTCTAGCCCAGAGTTATAGACCAGCACTTGCCCGTCATACACAAAATTGAGGTAGGCCGCAGCGCGTTCACCCTCAACTTCTAAAAAGGCCAGTTGCAGCCAACCTGCATCAAACATACGACGGGCTTGGGCATAAAAATATTGCTCCATACGCGGGTTCATAAAACCCGATTTGGCAAAGGTCGAAGCCATCATCAAGCGAATGAAATCACCCATGTCTTGGTCTAATTTGCTGCGGTCACTGGCATAAGTGATCGTTACCTCTTCGCTAGCGCGGCGCAATTTGCGTTGCAGTTCGCGCCGTTCTTTGCCATCGAGCATATTTAAATAGGCATCAAAGCTAGCTGGCAAGGCAATTTGCGGACAAACGTCTTCAAATTCGACTGTCGCACCCCAGCCTTGGGCTTGGGCTTGGGTCGGCAACACACTGAGCGTGGGTGAGCCTTCGGGCACGTTATAAATCACAAACTCATGCCAAGCCGGGGCTTGGGTGCTTAAATAATCGAGCAAGGCTTGATAGCAAGCCGCCTCGTGCCCGCGTGCAAAAATCACATCGACATAGTCGGTCACTTCTTTGTGACCCACCAGCGAAATTTGCCCCGCACTGGGATAAAACAAGGGCGCAATGCCGAGCAGTTTATCGGCATCATCACGCAGGGTGACCAGGTGTAGATCACCTTCGCCCAGCGTTTGCCACCACGTTTGCAGCCATTCGCGGGTAGCAAATAAGCCGCTGGCGCTCGATTGCGCCACAAGTAGGTTCCATTCGCTCGCAAGCGTGTCGAAACAATTGGGGTCGGTGTAGGTGGTTATTTTCATTTAGTTTGTAAGCCGTGAGCCATGAGCCGTGAGCCATGAGCTGTGAGCCATGAGCCATGAGCTTTGAGCCATGAGCCGTGAGTCATGACTCATGAATTTTAGCTAACTTCAAAGCTCAAAGCTCAAAGCTCATGGCTCATGGCTCAAAGCGCTACTCGTCCAATTCCGGCTCATCGACCGGCCAAATTTTGTCTGGGGCGATGAGTTTATCGATATACATCACCCCTTCGAGGTGGTCGATTTCGTGGAGCATGGCGCGGGCCAGCCAGCCTTCAACCTCGTGCTTAACGCGGTTGCCGTTGCGATCCATTGCCTTAATGATGACTTTTTGCGGACGCTCAACCTGCCCACGCCAACCGGGGATTGATAAACAGCCTTCTTGCTCAACGCCTTTTTCTGGCGATGTTTTTAAGATTTCGGGGTTGATGAGGGTGTAGAGCTGTCCGCTACCCGGCACATCGTCGCGCTGTTCTAGCTCAACCACCGCAATGCGTTGCGAAATGCCAATTTGGGGCGCGGCTAAGCCAATGCCCATATGGTGATGCATGGTTTCTACCATGTCATCGATTAACTTGTGGATATCTTTATTTATTTTGTCAACTTTATTTGCGCGTTTCCGTAAGACTGGATCGCCAATTTTCTTTACCTTTCGAATCATGCTACTCCGTGAAATGTTATTGGTATTTTCTCAATAATTGAGGGCGTCCCTAAAAGACATAATGCCGAACTCAGTAACACTTTGTGTTACTGAGTTCGACGAAAATTTGCGGTTTTCGCTGAACCCATTATCACTTGATATTCGGCAGCTACTCATCGGCGCGGCCTGCTTGCCACGCATATAAAGTGCCACGATCATGGGTTCGGACATATTCATCATAAATGCGTAAGGCTTCGCCAATTTCGCGTTGTCGGTCTACTGCTTGTTTTGCGTTTTTATCTTCTTCCAATTTATCACGTCGTTTGGCAATCTCTTGAATGACACGACGCGGCGAATTAATTCCGTTGAGCACAATTTCACCATCGGCGCCGGTTTTTAATACTACATCGCCAATATCAAACCAACCCCAAATGCCGTTGGTGCGTGCTTCTGTGTTAGTAATTTTCTCATATCCGGTTTGTACGGTACGTGTGCCACGCAAGGCAAATGGGGTGCGATAGTTATCAACCAAGGCATCGGGTTTAAGCACATAGGTATCGTTGCGCCAATCTTCATATTTATATAAAAACCAAACCATCAAAATGCTGCCAAAGAAACTAAATGGCAAACAATAAGCCAATAATGGTGTTTGCCAGCCGGTGCTGATTTCTGAATAAAGAAAAAACAAAAAAATGCAACTATAGACCATAATCGTCATTAATGGCGCGAATACTTCAACCAATAAATGCAGTGTGGAACGACGGTAAACAATATTTTTTCCATCAACAAACTTATCTTTGGGTTTCCATGCTTCCCAAGCTGTTTTCCAATGTGTAATGGTAACGTATTTGCGAAAGCCAAACCAAGCCTTTAAATCGGCTTTCCATTTTGCGATCAAGGCCTCACGCCATTTTTGATAAGGTGTTTTTGGGGGGTCTGGCGTTTTAGCGGCAGCCGGGTCTGATTGACTAAAGCCTTCGATGGTCTTGGTCAAAAATTCGCGCAAATGTTTTAATTGAAACGCCATTTTACGAGCACGCACAAAATCACGGGTGCTAAAAATGATATTTTTTAAGCCTTCGGGATCGTTGATCATATTAAATTCAACTTGTGACGAAACCCCCTGAGCCTCAACTTTGATATAGCCGGTGCCGGTAATATTTTTTTGAACCCAATCTGGCACAGATACGGTGATGTTATCGACGCGGTCAATGGGGATTTCGTCAAAATGATCTAAGAAACCGATTACTTTTTCGCGTTGCACCACCCGTTGATCGGTAATGACCAGATAGTCATTTTGCCAATCGGCATAGTTCCACCACACCCAAAACGCCATTGGCAAGCCTATCAGGCTGCCTAAAATAACCCAACCTAATGGCTCATTAAAAAACAAAAATAGGATCAAAAGCACAATGAGGAAGATGGGGATGCTGGGGATGACCCGCCGCCAAAAGAACCATGGATGACGTTTGACATCTTTTTGCACCAATTCGCCGTTTTTTAGCCAAGGGTATTTGGTCTTATAACTGGTAAATATGTCTACTTCTTTGGTTGGGCGAAAAAATGTGCCGATGTTAGGTTCGGTTTTGATCAATTTTTGAAAATCATCGCGTTCGATATACCAAAATCTTGTGGTATCGATTACCTCTAGCGTATCTTTGTTGATTGCTTCGATGATAAAAGAAGTGGCGTTGGCACGCATTCCGGTCCAAATATCACCGCGTCGCACATCTGCGCCTTTTGCATTTACCTGACGGGCACGCAAACGCCCATTCCGTAAATAATAGACGCGGGTATGGTTGCCGCCTTGTTCAATAAGCACCTCGCCCCGATTGGCCTTGCCTGCCCGAATGATTTTGGCAGCCTTTAAAAAGTCATCATCCGAAAGCTCGTCTTTAAAAAAGACTTTACGCAAATCTGGCATGGCGTTATCGTCTGAGCGCAACCCCCCGCAAGCAGCTAAGATCTGCACCACATCATTATTGTGTGGCAAGGCCATCACTAAGTTGGCATCTTGCTTGAGCAAATCGATAAACTTTTGCCGATCAAGTGACCAACACAGGCAATCTGCGACACAACGAAACCGTTCACGGTCGGCGCTACCGCTAAAAAATGCCCGATAGTTAAACCATTCATTGGGTTTGATCGCTTGGATGGCCCGTTCCTTTTCATTTTCGGGCTTAAGAAAAAACTGTTGTATTTTTCCTACCCGCTGCAACCGATACAAGCGAGCATCATTGGCTGCAAAAACATGCCCAGCTTTAAACGACTCTATCGTCAGCAAATTACTGACGCTAATATATTCGCTGGCATTTAACTGGCGAGTAAATAGTTTTTCGTTACTGTGCAGAGGATTGGTAGACACAACATTAAGATTTTAGCAGCACTTGCAACACGAACAATAGCCAATATTGCCGCCGCCAACGCCAAGGCTCTTGAATCAGCCGATGAAGCCATTCAAGCCCCAGTCGTTGCATCCACTCCGGGGCGCGCTTTTTGGTCTCTGTAATAAAATCGAACGCGCCCCCCACCCCAATGCCCATCAAACCCGGTAGAAATTGAGAATTTAAAATTGAAAATGAAGAATGATTGGTATTTCCCTCAATTTTAAATTTTTCATTTTCCATTCTCAATTTCCCTAGGTTGCGTGCCAGCCAAAACTCTTGTTTGGGTGCGCCATAGGCTACAAAAATGAGGTTGGGGCGGGTCGCACAAATGTGCGTTATCAGCGCCACATCGTCTTGTGGCAATGGCGAGCCAGCCATTGCCCCCGCCACAACCAAACCCGGGTAGCGCATTTGCATTCGCGCCGCGCAATGAGCCGCCACATCACCTTGCCCGCCCAAGAAAAACACACGCCAACCCAGGGTGGCGGCGCGTTCGCACAACATGGGCATTAAGGTGCTGCCCGCTACCCGTTCACGCATCGGTTGCCCCATACGTTTGGCGGCCCACAATACCCCCACGCCGTCCGGCACATTCAGCGCGGCTTCGTCTAACACGTTGGCAAAGGCCGCGTCATTTTGCGCACGCATTATAAATTCAGGGTTGACGGTGGTGATGAGATGGGCGCCGCCTGCCGCAATTTTGTCTGTTACCCACTGCACCGTCTCGGCGTAGGTTACATCGTCTACCCGCACGTCTAAAATTTTCATTCGTTTGCAACCTTAGTTAGGCCACTCATTTTACATAATGGGTAATGGCGGCCTAACCTATACACTTAGGGTATCTGTATTATTTTTGCGATAAAATGCGAATAAACACTCATGTTTTATCGCCTTATGCGCTCATATTTCCTTTTTTTTAATTTGGTGACGGTCATGTTAGTGGCATGTACAGCCCAAACACCAGTTGTAGCTCCTGTTTCTGTCGTCACTCATGGCACGGCACATGGGGCCGCCGGCACGGTTGTGCCTATCACACGATCAGCGTCTTCGCCCCCACCCGTTGCCTTTAACCTCGACAAAGGCAACGAGATTGGCTTTGTGTATGAAGCATTTCTCAGCCCTCACCAAGAACCCGCCGATGAGGAAGACACGCCATCCATCGCCCCACAAGCTTTTCGCTCGACTGCCCCATCGACCCGACGGGTTCATCGTAAATCACGCGGGCATGGGTTTGTGCGCATCACCAATGATCTGAGCCGTGCCTATGTTGATGTCAAAATTGAAAATATTAACCCTGATGATATTGTGCTATTTCACATTCATTGTGGCAAGCCAGACATGCTGGGTCCTATTTTGGTAGATTTTGGCATGGGCATTGATTTGACCAAACAATTTAATCAAGGTGTATTCACGTTTGAAGTTAGCAATGAGCATTTGGTCAGCGTTGCCAATGCCGGGCATGTTTTGGTTGGCTTTGCCACTGCTGGTTGTCCTGTTTTGCCGACGTTAGACCGTATCAGAACCATTGCAGGTATGAAGTATGTGGCTGAGCAAAAAGAGCTGTATTTCAATTTGCACACCAAAGGGCAAACCTTTTATGGCGATATTCGTGGGCAACTTCACCCTATAACAAAATAGGTAAGGGCAACTTGTCACCTCCTTGCACTAGGCGATAATAGTTGTATGCCAACTCATATTGTGAGGCGTGATTTGTTCAACCTCATTGGCTTAACAGCAGCCAGTGGGTTGATGGTGGCATGTCACGCTGAGGTGCCTGTGCTGAGCGTTATAGTTACCCCCAGTCCAACGTCCATTCCCCAACCGAACTCTCGCACGCCACATGCTTTTGCCGATTATGCCGAACAAATGCGCCAGCTTGCCGTCAGCAGCGGCGACCAAGCTTTTGGTGCTATTGTGGTCAAAGACAATAGGGTGATTGGGCTTGGCCCCAGCCGCGTGATTGTGACCAATGACCCAACCGCCCATGCTGAGATCGAAGCCATTCGAGATGCTTGCCGGCGGCTTGGCACACGCGACTTAAGTGCTTGCCTGCTCTATTCAACCTCACGGCCCTGCCGCATGTGTAGCGCTGCCGCCTATTGGGCGCATATCGCTCGCATGTTTTATGGCACAGAGGCCCTCGATGCTGGCCCGCCGTTGTTGTAACCTTGGTGCGCTTGACGGGCTGTTCTCATTTAACTCAAGTGAACATAGTTGCTAAAATATCAGGGTTACAATTTTAGAATTAAGGTTCACGCCGATTTGACTATCTTTACGCCAGTATCTTTGGCGAAGGATAGCGAAACAGGTGAAAATTTGATAGGCGTTGGTATAAAAATACATTCTTTGTACGCTTTGTGGCAAAAGTGAAAGCTTGCGTAAGTTTTAAACTTATAAGGCAGTGATTACGAAAAATATCCATGAAAAAAATTATTTCCCCAGTTGTCTTATTGTCGATCATGACCATCGTTGCGGCGTGTGCCGCCCCAACCCCTGCGCCATCGGCTGGCAGCGGTAGCAGCACTGCCAGTGGGGCCTGCGCACCTGCCAAAGCCACCCAACCAATGCCGAGCGGAACCCTACGTTTAGTGATCGGCACTGGCGGCACAGGCGGGGTTTTTTACCCCTATGGCAGTGGTATTGCACGTATTTTGCAAGAAAAAATGCCCAATACGCAAGCCACTGGCGAGGTGACGGGGGGCGCGGTCGATAATTTGAAGCTATTGAAAAAAGGCGATGCCGATATCGCCATGAGCACCATTGATGCCGCCTATGAAGCCGCCGAAGGCATTAGCGTGTATAAAGATGTGGGCAAGATACCCGCTTGCACGCTGGTCACACTTTATACCAGCTTTGTGCATATTGTTGCGCTAGAGGGCAGCGGTATTAATAAGATCGAAGATATGAAAGGCAAACGAGTTTCGGTGGGGTCGGCTGGCAGCACCACCGAAGTGGTGGCAGATCGTTTATTAGAAGCGGCGGGGTTGGATGGCAAAAAAGACATTCGCCGTGAAGACCTGAGCGTTGCCGAGAGTGTGAATGCCATGAAAGACAAAAAATTGGATGCGTTTTTTTGGAACGGTGGCGTGCCGACTGCGGCTGTTACCGATTTGGTCAACACGCCGGGGCTTAAAGTTAAGTTTATTGATGGGTCAGCCTATATTGACAAAATTTTGGCAAAATATGGCCCGTTGTATTCAAAATTTGCATTGGCTAAGGGCATCTATAAACGGGTTGAGCAAGATGTGCCCGGCATGGGCATTGGCAATGTGTTGTTGGTGAATGAAAACATGAATGAGCAATTGGCCTATAACATCACCAAAACTATTTTCGACAACTTGCCCGAAGTGCAAAAGGTTCATGCCGAAGCCAAAGGGCTGAGTTTGCAAAGCGCTGTTGTTGGCTCGTCTTTGCCCTATCACCCCGGCGCAATTCGGTTTTATAAAGAGAAAGGGGCGATGAAATGATATTTTATAATAATAACACCTTTACCAATATATTTTTAGATTAGAAACGTGTATAAATTTACGAAAAACGTTGGGTAACCGAGGCTCTAGCCGGTTAGTAACCCAATTGAGAGTTAAGGCTATAAATATAGGCTTTGTTGGAATTAGTAGGAAGGGTGTAGAAAAACTTCACTCACTTCAGGAAATAAGTCTCAATTTTATTTTAGAACTATAGATATAACTGACGAGATGTTATATCGTATGATAGCATCGGCATGGCCTATTTAGTCACTCGCTGCACCGATCTCAAAATTGCAAGCCAGCTGTACCCTGAGCTTCATGGCGCGACGTGAATTGTGAGTATCGGCGTTGGAATAAGGTTAGAGGATAAAATAGATATACGTTAAATATCTTTGATGCTATTAGAGGTTGTATAAAAACACCGCAATTTGTCTCTCACGAAGCTCACAAAGGCCACAAAGGGTTGGCAAAAACACCTTTTTTGTAGGCTTTATGAAAGGTTTTTGGGTTGATGAAGATAGTTTTTATACTAACTCTTATATGTTGAGCAACCTTACATTGATGAACCAATCAAACCCCTTTATCCCAGTTGCACTAATAGATGAAATCTCCAGAGATAGCTGGATTGCCGAAGTAGAAGCTGGATTTTCACAAAATTGTGCATACCAAACTGTAATTGGTGATCCATTATCAGGCAAATCAAATTTACTTTCTCAATTCGCTAGAAAAAATGCAAATAGGGCTATCTGTTATTTTCCAGATTCATCGCCAATCTCTAAAACTTCATATTATTTTCTTTTCACTGTATGCACGCAAATAGCTAGTTTATTAAAAAAGCCAGAGCCAAAGCCAGAGATAACACATCTGGAACTAAAGACTCTGTTCTCTTCATTATGTAACTTGTTAATAAGGCAATCTGCCCAAAAGGGAGTTCCCTATTTTATAATCATTGATGGTTTAGAACAATTTATAAATACAGCTACAGATGATTCAATTTTTGATATTTTCCCTCCACCACTAGGATCTAAGGTATACCTATTAAGTAGTATCTCCGAAAGCAACCATGCTGATTTACCAAAAGAAAAGCTAGGGAAGATAATTCATACTAGGAGATTTGAAATACATGAGACTGAACGCTTTTTTGAAAAAAAACAAATACCTTCAGAGAAGATTCGCAAAATACATAACAGTTGCCAGGGTCACCCCGGATATCTAAACCACATTAAGCAAGCAATTACAAATGATTCACAATTCGATTTTGAAAACATACCAGAAAAATTAAAAGATCATCTTAAAGAACAAGTAAGAAAAGCATCCAAAAAACTAACAGATTTGCAAGTTAAGGTTCTCAAAGGACTATCGTCCGTTCCAATTGCAATACCATTAAGAGTAATTGAAAAGGCTTTTAATGGTTTCTCTAAAGAATTAGATTTACACGCATTAATGCATATAGATTTTATCAAGTATAAAGAAAAGCAGGATGAAATTTATATTGTAAATGAGTTTTTGCGAAGTGTTATCGCAGAACACTTCACGTCTGATCACGCACAAAATGCTAAAGTTCTTCTTGAAGCATCTCGCGAAGCCGCTCCAAATGATACCTTATTGTTGAACACACTTCTTATCATTTCTAAAGACTATGACACACTCAAAACGCTGCTGATTCCAGAGAAAATATATCCTACTATTTTAGATACTAAATCTGCAATTGCCGATATAGGCTTGCGGACTCGTCTAGCGATAGAAATAGCAACCGTGCGTGAGGATATGCCTGATCTTGTAAGTTGGGTCGTGCTCAATAGTATTCGAAAATCATTCATAGATCATGTCTCAGATCGCCCAGAAATTAAGGCACTTATTGCCTTGTCCCGATTCGACTTGGCATATGAGAGAGTAAGCTTGATACCAGATGATTATTCTAAAGCAATTGCATTATGCCAGTTATTAGCCGCAGAAAATCTGAATCGAATTCCTAATCATCAAGGAATGATTGATGAATTAAAGACAATTTTACATCACTTACCATTAAATACTTTAGACAAAGACTTAATTGAAGATTTAGCTATAGAAGTATACCCAGTCCTCCCAAATGAAGCTGATGGCTTGCTTCAGAAATTGAATAATGCTTCAATCTTAAACACCCTGGAACATCAAGTCAAAGTAGAAGCAGAAGATGAAAATAAAGAAGACGAAAAAGCGCTACACCGACTGATTATGAAGCGAATCGGAAAATTTGGCATGGCAAATAGTGCGAACAAGTGGTTATCTTCTCTTAGTTATGAAGCAATGCAGTCCAAGTTAATGAGTATTGAGTCTCGGTCAGGGCAACTTCGATTCATCCTCGACTGGTGCGAAGCACAAGAAGATTCTATAGATATTTGTGATGCTGTAAACCAATGGCTTAACCTCGCTGTTGCTGCTTCGGAAATCTCTATTCTAATGAGTTCACTTAGACGACTAGCAGAAGCCTTAAGCAAACGACCTGTGAGCACTGCAAATTTTGATACAGCAATTCGAATTGATCAAATTTCAATTTCCCCATCTTTGCTCCGTGCTCCATATGAGGAATGGATAAAATGCCAAATTTCTATAGCTGAAATAGTTGGATCGAAAAGTAAAGGTCAAGGTAGAGAAAAGATTATCACCGTAATAGAATCGACCATTAATGAGTTAAAAGATCTTGATATTCAAGTTTTTTGCTTGGCACGTTGTTGGCTTGCCTCAAAGCGATTAGTAATAACAGATATAAAGCTACGCGAAATTAGTATTAGTGGATTGTTTCACCAGAAATTACAAACTTTGCTCAACCAATCTGCTGAACATCTTGATCTTCTTGCTGACACGATCACAATCCTAACAGAGATCGATCTTGAGTCTGCGATAATGACTTGTATCGAACTTAACACACAAAGAAGACGATCAATCTCGATATCTAATGTTCTATTATCTATTCCAAATGAGTCACTTGCAAAAGATATATCAACATCCATAGCATTTGCTCTCAAGATTTTGCTCGAAATAGATCGTATGCATCATGAGATGCTTCTTCAAGCCTTGCTTATTCATCTCAAAAAACAATCAAAATTTATTCATAGAAATAATATTAAAGTTTTTCTAGAAGCAATCGAAGATTGTTCAACACCTTCACGAAAGGCATTAATGTACGCAATATTATCTGGACTAGAAAAGAAATATCAACCTCAATATTACACGGAGTACCCAAGTAAAATTCAAGAGTCTTGGAGTAAAGAATCCCATTTACCCCTAAAGGTTTCATACGGATACCACGTAGTTTATGAAATTGCTATTAATGATCCATCATTTGCCACAAAATTTTATGATGATGTATTTAAAATAGCTAATACTAGTGACGGAAATCTCGCGCAAGGCCCCCTTGGTTTTTGCTATCAAAGAACTATAGAGATTGCAATTCGACTGCTAACCATTCAAGATACTTTAAATCGCAATGAATTATTAGACACATTCGACAAATATACCGAGTATTTAATTTCTCCAGAGATAAAAGCTGTTATTTTTCTAAAACTGACTTCACGAATTAGGCGGCTTGGGAATTCTGAATTTAGTGAATTAGTAATCCGCGAAAGACTAATTCCACTCATCAAAAACATTACAAACTCCATTCAATATGCTAGATTTTTAACCCTAGCATACCCAACATTATTCGAATATGATTTCGAGCTTGCAAAAAAACTGCTTCCCGAGGATAGTCCAGTTATCAATCAAGTAACTTTAGCCAACACAATAATCTCGATATTCAGTAAGCACTATGCGGGCAACCCACTTCCGAAAGATCACAAAATTAAAAATCTAGTTGAATACAGAGATATTCTTAAAGCTACTTTGTTACTCAACGACATAAAATCTGATATTCATTTCTACAATGCAGTTACTGCAATCTGTTTTAGTATCGCACAAACTTACGAACGCAACCAAGATTCTGCTCAGGCAACAGATTTACTATACCGTATTTACTCTACCGCAAAAACAAACCTACCAGACAAAGAAAATATTCAGCATATCGGTTACCTCATCCTAACAGAATCACGCATAGTTCAAACAAGGACGAAACTTCTTTTGCATCAAATCAAAAAAAACATTTCCCCTCGACTAAAACAATCGGATATATTAAATGAATGGGATGGTTTATTACAAAACACAAAATTAGTTTCAAATATCGCAGACCGCACTTTTATTTTGGCTCATCTCGCACAATCAATTGGTGATCTTCCTGTACAAGTTAGCGGGGACCGTCAATTTTTGCAAAAATTACAGAAATTGGCAGACGATATATTACAGGATGCTCAATCAATGTTAAAAGATATACCAACCTTACTCGATAGGTGCGAGAGAATGGTTGTTATTTGTGAAGCCTATGCTATTTTGCATAAGATAGACAAACTTGACCATTTAATTAAAGAAGTAAACAAAGAGTCTCAGAAATTACGACGTGTCGATGCTGATCAAATCTTCGCTAGTTGCATTCAAGCATTATCCCATGTAGACAGCGACATTGCAGACAAATTCTTTGAAAAGCTCGATACCCGCCGCGGAAACCTTAGTATGCCACAACTAGCTTCTGAATTGGCACTACGAAAGCTAATCTCTAACCCATCCCGACTAAATACAATAAACAATGACACACTAGAGATTAATGATTTGATGGACAAAGCAACACAATCTTTTTTATCTGACATATCTTCCGGACAACCATTTAGGCCTTCGTTGAAGCAGGGGGCTGATTGGCTCCAAACCACTCAGAAATGCAATCCAGATGTAGCCTTTCAGACAGTGGACTGGGCTATAGAAACCTTTGAGAACCAATTGCGAGGAAGTAAAGGTTTAAGTTTTCGAAAGTTATTGGAATTTACAGATATAACCGTGAAATTAGCGCAGATCGGCACTAATGTAATTATAGATAGGCATCCTAACCTTTCAATGATTGACAAAAATTCCCGTTTAGTGCATACATATAGACAAGGTGAACGAGACAAAGCCATTAGAGATATCGCTTGCTGGCTTCAAAAAAATGTTGAAAATCATTTAATCATTTGTGACCCATATTTTGAGCCAGAGAATATTCAATTTTTACAACACGTGCCGCAAGATTGCGCAGTGACGATTGTGTCATGCAATCACAAGCTTGGTGATTCCGATCAAGATATTCAAAATGCTATCAGAAAAGAATGGAAGAATATTGCTAATTGGTCAATCCCAAAAACGGTTATATATATATTAGATAAGAGTGAGGAAGGCTCTTTCCATGATCGATCAATGACCTCCAAAGGTGCGGTCCTTCATATTGGTCCGTCATTAAGCGGGCTAGGCAACCAAATAGGCACAATAACTGAACTATACAAAGAAATGGCTGAAGAATACCAAACTGAACATATAGACCAACTTTTAAATGAATCACTTTGGAGAAGAAAAAGCATTAATTACAAACGAATTCTATGCAACTAAGCCATGGGTAATATAATTTTACCCTTAACATTCTCCCTTTATCACCCCCAAAATCTGCCGCGCACAAGTCTGCCAATCAAAACGCCGCACATTGCGCAGACCGGCCTCATGCAGACGGGCGCGGGTGGACAGGTCGGTCAGGGCATGCCAAAGCCCGTGCGCAATCGCCTCGACCGAGAGCGCATCTACGTTCAAGGCGCTATCACCCACCACTTCTGGCAGAGATGAGGTGTCGCTGCACACGACTGGCACCCCCACTGACTGTGCCTCTAGCACCGGAAAACCAAACCCCTCGTATAAAGAAGGGAACGCAAAGGCTTGCGCCCCGCGCATCAAGGCCGATTTCTCAAGCTCGGAGATGTAACCTGTGACCAACACATCTTGCGCCACCTGATGCTGTGCAATTTGCGCCGCAATGTCCATTCTGCCCCAGCCCGCCTTACCCGCCAAAATGAGCAAAGGCTTGCTGGCTAAATGGGTCGGTTTGTTGGCGGCGTTGGCCCACTGTTCACTCACTTTTTGCCAAGCAGCGATCAGCCGCGCAATGTTTTTGCGCGGTTGCAGGGTGCCAACGTAGAGCACATAGGGGCGATCGATATGCCATTTTGCATGGGTTTGGGTGATATCGCCCTCGCTAACGTTTGCCAAGGGCATCGACCCGGGATAGGCGACAGTCATTTTGGGCAATGGCACACCGTAAAAACGGGCGACATCGTCGCGGGTGGCGATTGAATCGACAATCAGATGTGAGGCAAAACGGGCACTGAGCCAAGTGCTAAATTCAAGATACAGCCGTTGCCGCCAAGGGTGGGCTTTTGGAAAATGGCGATAGCCAACATCATGAATGGTGACGAGGCTGCGCATGGCTTTGCCATTGCGTTTAGGCGGGTCAAGGGCGATAGGGATGGGCAGCGTATGGGCTGGGATAAATAGCACATCGGGCGGGTTTTTGCGTAGTTCGCCACTTAACCCAAGGTGCGTCCACAAACGGCGACTGGTGATATCGACCCGTTGATGTGGGAGATCAAAATAGGCGCTGAGGGCCGGGCGGCTATATAGTCGATATTCGTGCTGCGGAGCCTGTTGCATGATTTGCTGAATCACCGAGCACGAATAATATTCGGTTCCGGTGGCTTGATTGCGCAAGGCACGACTGGCATCTAGGCCGACCAACATGCCATAAATTATAGGTTGGTTCTCAGCAGGCCATTATTTTCGCTCTCAAAACCTATCGCACCCCCCAAAAAGCCGTTGGTGTGTGGTTTATGGTAGCGATAAGTTAATAAAATTCAATCCACATTGAAGCCTGAAGTATGTCGATTTTGCGCTGTGTCCCTAACAAGGTTGGCGGCAGAACAAAATCAACGAAATCTTCATGTTTGAATAATAACAAAGAACATACAAAATCTAATTTATCCCAGATATATCCCAAATAAATTTGGGATATATCTGGGATAAAAATAGAATTTAGAATTGAAAATGTAAAACAAGCGCTTTTAATTCTAAATTCTTAGGTCTAAATTTCATGTCATTTATGAAACCAAGTAAACCGGTGGGGATTGTGGGCTATGGGTCGTATGTGCCACGATACCGCTTGCCGGGTGAAGAAGTATCAGAATTGTGGACGGAAGGCAATGCAGGGTTGCCAGTGCGTGAGAAATCGGTGCCGGGCTTAGATGAAGATGTGGTAACGATGAGCATTGAAGCCGCCCGCAACGCCATGAAGCGTGCCACTGGCGCACATTTAACCGCCGAAAATTTGCAACAGAAAATTGGCGCAGTGTGGGTGGGCAGCGAATCGCACCCCTACGCAGTAAAGCCGACCAGCACAATTGTGGCCGAGGCCATTGGTGCAACGCCATTTACCCAAGCCGCCGATTGGCAATTTGCCTGCAAGGCCGGCACCGAAGCATTTCAGGCCGCCATTGGTTTTGTGAGCAGTGGCATGGCGAAATATGCGATGGCGATTGGTATGGATGCAGCGCAGGGTCGCCCGGGAGATGCGCTTGAATATACCGCTGGGGCTGGCGGGGCGGCTTACCTCATTGGCCCCATCGAAGATGCGTTGGTTGAAATCGAGGGGTCGCTCAGTTATGTCACCGATACACCTGATTTTTGGCGGCGGCAATACGAGAAATTTCCAGAACATGCCGGGCGCTTTACGGGCGAGCCAGCCTATTTTGGGCATATTATGTCGTCGGCCAATGCCTTGATGGAAGCGATGACGCTAAAACCAAGTGATTTCAATTATGCGGTGTTCCATCAACCCAATGCCAAATTCCCATTAAAAGTGGGCGGTGAATTGGGCTTTAGCAAAAAGCAAATGGAGCCGGGTATGTTGGTGAATGACATCGGCAATACCTATGCCGGTTCATGCATGATCGGTTTGACGGCGGTGCTCGACATGGCCCAACCCGGCGAGCGTATTTTAGTGACTTCGTTTGGCAGCGGGGCGGGCAGCGATTCATTTTGTTTGCGCGTGTTGCGCAAACCCGAGCATAACGGGGCAGTTAAAACCCGCGATTATGTCGCTCGCCGCAAAGTGATTGACTATGCGCAATATACACGCATGAAAGGTTATTACAAATTAAATTGAAAATTTAAAATGGGAAATTTAAAATTTAACACCCAGCTAATTCTTAATTTTCCATTTTAAATTTTAAATTTTTAATTTCTATGAGAGATGTTTCTATTATTGGCATCGGGCAGACCATTGTCGGCGAACATTGGGATAAAAGCCTGCGCGAATTGGGCTATTATGCGTTGGCAGCGGCGTTGAAAGATGCCAAGTTAGCGCGGGTTGATGCGCTATATGTTGGCAATGCGCATTCTGGGGCTTTATCGAACCAAGAAAATGTCGGGGCCATGATCGCCGATTTTGCCGGGCTGCGCGGGGTCGAGGCGCTCAAGATCGAGGCGGCGGGCGCAAGCGCGGCGGCGGCCATGCGTTTGGGTTATATCGCGGTGGCTGGTGGTTTGTGCGATTTTGTGGCTTGTGTCGGGGTCGAGAAAATGACCGATCAGCAGCCCAGCACCCAAGAATCGGCCTTGGCGATGTCTGCCGATGGTGATTATGAGGCGATGCAGGGGTTGACGACAGTGAGCTTAAATGCCTTGTTGATGCGCCGTTATATGCACGAATATGGTTATACCAAGGCCGATTTTGCGCCATTTGCGGTGAATGCCCATGCAAATGCGATCAACAATCCATTTGCCATGTATCGTATGAATATTTCGCCGAAGCAATTTGCCGAGGCCAAGCCGTTGGCTGACCCAATCAGCATGTTCGACTCGTCACCTGTGGCCGATGGCGCAGCTTGTGTTATTTTGGCCCCCAGCGCTTTGGCCAAAGAATTTACTGATCGTCCAGTGCGCGTGCGTGCCAGTGCTGTCGCCACCGATACGGTGGGGTTGCATGATCGGCGCGATTTGTTGTCTTTAGATGGTGCGGCATGGAGCGCCCAAAAGGCATTTGCGGCGGCAGGCGTTAACCCTAGCGATATCGATTTGTTTGAGTTGCACGATGGGTTTACCATCATGTCGGCGTTGTCGCTCGAGGCCGCTGGTTTTGCGGCGCGTGGCAAAGGCGTAGATTTGGCGCTCAATGGCGAAATTCGTTTGGGTGGGCGTATTCCCATCACCACAATGGGTGGGATGAAGGCTCGTGGCAACCCAGCCGGTGCGAGTGGGTTGTATCAAATTGTTGAGGCGGTGCAACAATTGCGCGGCGAGGCCGGCGCAAACCAAGTTGCAAATGCCCGTTTGGCAATGACTCAAAACATTGGCGGTAGCGGTGCTACCGTCGTAACCAGTATTTTAGAAAGAATTTAAAAGAATTCAAAAGGAGAATCATGGAAGTAGCACGATTTTGGAGAACCAACAAGCAACGATATCAACTCGTGGGTGAAGAATGCCCACATTGCAAGGGCAAGATTTTTCCACCCCGTGATATTTGCCCAACTTGCGACAAAGAAGCCAAGGTGCCCTATGTGTTTAGCGGCAAGGGCGAGGTATTTTCATTTAGCACCTTACATCAGGCCCCAGCCGGTTTTGAGCGCTATGCGCCTTACACCGTCGCGCTGGTTAAATTGAGCGAAGGCCCGATGGTAACGGCTCAATTGACCGATGTCGATGCCAGCGATGTCAAGATTGGGATGCCCGTTGAGATGGTAACGCGAGTATTACGCGAAGACGGCGAGCGTGGGATGCTGGTGTATGGCTATAAATTTCGGCCAGCCTAAAAACAGAAAAAACAAAGATGTAATTTTAAAATCACTGTATAACTTCTAATAGCATGAGCAAAATCCGCGTCGTTAGAAATCATACAGTGATGTGGTATCAATAAGCGTGATATGCTCATAGCCGTCATGAATAAAGATCACACAAGCCAAAGTTGTGCGTTTGATGTTATCGTGGTCGGCGCGGGCATTATGGGCGCTTCGACCGCCTATCATTTAGCCAAAGATGGGGTCAAGGTATTGTTGCTTGAGCAATTTGCCATTGGTCATGCCAAAGGCAGCTCACACGGCCCTTCGCGTATTATTCGCTTGGCCTACGACACCCTCGATTATGTGGCATTGGCACAAGCGGCCTATCGGCTGTGGGGTGAGATCGAAGCCGAAAGCAGGCAAGCACTGCTCACCAAAGTGGGTGGGCTTGATATCGGGGTTCCTGATGCGCTCGGCTTGCTCGGTATTCGTGAATGTTACGAGGCGGCAGGCATCGCCTACGATGCCCTTGATGCCGATGGCATCATGCAGCGTTTTCCACAATTTTGCTTACCACAAGACATGATCGGGTTTTATCAACCCGATTACAGCCTATTGGCTGCCGACCAGTGCGTATCAACTTATGTGGCGCAGGCGCAGCAGCATGGTGCGCAAATTCAAACCAATGAGGCGGTGCGTGAAGTTAAAATTGTGGGCGATGGGGTCGAGGTGATGTCGGATCGTGGAAGCTATAGCGCAGCGCGAGTAGTGCTGTGTGCTGGTTCATGGGTGCAAGGTTTGCTGGCAAAATTAGATTTGCGCCTGCCATTAACAATTCATAAAGAACAGATTTTATTTTTAAAGCCGCGCAACCCAGCCGATTTTATGCCTGGGCGTTTTCCCTTATTCATTCATCGGTTTCCGGGCACGACATCGTTGGGGTCAGGCTTTCCCATTCATCATCATAGCGCCCCTAAATTTATGATCGATCGGGTCGGTCCGACGGTGTCGCCCGAAGATTCTGACCGTAGCCTTGACATAGCAAATATCGCCCGTGTAACGGCGTATGCGACCCAAATGTTACCCGACCTGACCAGTGAATTGGTTGAGGCTGTCAGTTGTCGCTATACTATGACCCCCGACGAAGATTTCATCATCGATCGTCATCCGGCTTACTCACAGGTCGTCATCGCGTCGCCATGTTCTGGTCATGGGTTTAAATTTGGCAGTGTGCTTGGTCGCATTTTGGCTGATCTTGCAACCCAAGGTCACACCGCTTACAATATCGATCGTTTTCGCTTGAATCGATTTTAAAGATTAGGGATTCAGGATTGCTTCTCACAATCCCTAATCCTTAATCCCTAATCCTCCCTATGAATACTCAATTCTCGAATAAAGTTGTGATTGTGACTGGCGCGGGCAATGGCATTGGCAAAGCCATTGCATTGCGGTTTGGGGCGGCGGGGGCGCGGGTGTTGGTGAATGATGTCGCCGCCATCGCCGCCACCGCCGTTGCCGAACAGATCATAAATGCCGGTGGTAACGCCATTGCCGCACCTGCTGATGTGTCGGACGCGAAACAAGTGAGCGATATGTTTGATGCCGTATTGGCGCAATGGGGCACGGTAGATGTGTTGGTGAATAACGCCAGCCTAACCAACACCGAGCGCCATTTTTTAGATGCAGATGAGGCGTGGTGGAACCGTATTATTGCGGTGAACTTAAACAGCGCATTTTTGTGCGGGGCGCGAGCTGCCAAGATTATGGCAGCCAAACGCGCAGGGGTCATCATCAATGTTTCGAGCGGTGGCGCAACGCGGGCGCATCGTGGCAACGCAGCCTACGACGCGGCCAAAGGCGGGATCGAGGCACTCACCCGCGCAATGGCGCTTGATCTTGGGCCATATGGGGTGCGCGTCAATGCCATTGTGCCCGGTTCGGTCGATAGCAAAGGCATGTCGGCTGAACTGAAACAAGTGCGTGGCGAAACATTCCCATTGCGCCGCGTGGGTGAACCCGATGAAATGGCTGGGCCGGTGCTCTTTTTGGCTTCTGACGATGCCAGCTATATCACCGGTCATATGCTCGTCATCGATGGTGGCTTTCTTGCCCAACAACGCTCGGCACAAGTTGATATTTTTCCGCTTAGTAAGTTTCCTAATTTGTAAGTTGCAGGGTTGCAACCCTGCAACCAACTCTCTATCCATGAACATCCAATTCCCAAATAAAACCATCATTGTTACCGGCGCGGCGCATGGCTTTGGCCGTGCAATCTCGCTGGCGTTTGCGGCGCGTGGAGCGCAGGTGTTTGCCTGTGATGTCATCGCCGATGAAGTGGCTGAAACAGCCGCCCAGTGTAACCAAGTTGGCGCAGACAGTGGCGGTAGTGGCACGGCTCATGTCGTCGATGTCAGCAATCAACCTGCTGTGCAAAAGATGGTGGCTGAGGTATTGGCGGCAACTGGGCGTATTGATGTGCTGGTGAATAACGCAGGCGGGGTGTTGGGGCAAGTGGGCCGCCCGATCGAACAAATTACCCCGCGTGAATGGCAGGCCATTTATGACGTAAACGTCAGCGGGGCTTTTTATTTTGCGCAGGCCGTCGCCCCCAGCATGAAGGCAGCGCAGGCGGGTCGTATTATCAACATTTCGAGCGGGGCGGGTTTGGGCATTAGTCTAACCGGCATCCAAGCTTATGCCTCGGCCAAGGCTGCCCAAATTGGCCTAAGCCGCCAATTGGCGCATGAATTGGGGCCTTGGGGCATCACCGTCAACAATATTGCGCCGGGGTTTGTGCGATCAAACCCCAACACCGAGCGGCAATGGCAGTCGTATGGCGAAGAAGGGCAGCAACGACTGGTACAATCGATTGCGCTTAAACGGCTCGGCTCGCCCGATGATATTGCGCATGGTGTGTTGTTTTTTGCCTCAGATTATGCGGCGTGGATTACAGGGCAAGTAATTTCGATTGATGGCGGGAAATAAAATGGATAACACGAGCTTAACTTGTTCATTTGAGATCGTCATGACCGGGAAGATTACCACCTTTTGCCTAAAGTCATGGTTATGTGGTTTTGGGCAAAATTAAAGGGATTCAGATGATAACGCCCCACATCGCAATTTCTATCGTCTTTATTTTGTTATATCTTGCTTTTTTAATTTGGTATGGTGGCAAGAGCAAGCCTCTCACTCAAGCTGACGTAGAATTCTTGCTTGCCGAAATAAAAAAACGGGCTGGGAAACAAGAAGCTGTTGATGAGCCACCTATCTTTAATCAATTCCGTGAATTGACTCGAAACGATGATGGGCAGCAATACTATATGGTCAATTTGCTTAAGTTTCGTAAAAAGGCGCTGTATCAAAATGGCAGTTCTTTGGGTGATGACCCAATGGCAGCGAATGAACGCTATAGCCGCGCGATACTTCCTTTACTGCTAAAGCATGGCGGGCATCCAATCTTTCTTGGTCAAGTTCAGACGCGATTTATTCACCCTGATTTAGCTGATGATTGGGATCAGGTTGGGATTGTGCGTTATCGCAGCCGCAGAGATATGTTGAAGATGGCAATTGAAATTGCAGAATCAGGAATTGATATTCACAAATGGGCAGCGTTGGAAAAAACACAGGTTTTTCCAGTGAAACCCATTATCAGCCTTCTCTTTATCCGTGGCGTGGTCACCACACTTCTGTTTATGATGATCATCTTGGTAAATTTTTTATAAGATAAGCTTACTGATTTTACGGTGGTTTCAATCCCCTTTTATTTTGGCGAAACAATTGTGATCTACGCAGTTTTACTTATCTTTCACAATCTCACCCGCTGGTTGGTGTTGGCAGTGGGTTTGTGGGTAACAGCGCAATTGTGGTTGGGCTGGCGCACTGGACGGGCATGGCAAGCCGCCGACCGCACTGGGTTGCGTGTGTTTGCGTGGGCCATTAGCATTCAATGTATTCTTGGCCTTGGCATGTATTTATTGCCCAACACCTTTGTCAATGCTAGCCTTAACGCGCTTGATTTGGCTGTGATCATGAAAAACAGCGTATTGCGTTTTTTTGTGCTTGAGCATCCGCTGCAAATGTTTATTGCAATTGGCATTTCTCATTGGTGCAATTGGTATCTCAAGCGCATTCAGCCAGATACGTTGCGCCTTAAACGCGGCGCGTTGATTATGACAACGGTCATGCTGATTATTTTGACGGGTATTCCTTGGCCGTTTTTATATTTGGCGCGTCCTTGGGTTCGCCTTCCAATTTAACTTGACATTGTCAGATTAAAAGGGTAAGCCGATCTCACTATATCCAGCCCTGCCTACGGCGGGGCTGGATATAGTGAGATCAGCGCAACTGAGGTTATTGGCTTTTAGCCTCAGTTGCGGGTTGATAAGTCGCGGCTAAGGCAGGGTGCTGCATGAGCCATCCCATCCACGTTTCTCGGCTAATGCCTTCGGGCGACCATTCGTAATGGTCTGGGTTTAATTTGCGTAATCCCAATATACCAACACGGCGCGGGGCAATGACTCCTGACCATAAAACAGCGCCATTGTTGTCAAAAATCGTCAATTGGTCGCCGATGCCGAGCTGATGCATTCCTTCAAAACGCCAATCATGTTCGCGGCCTGCGGCATAACGCGCGTCTTGAAAAACCAGCCATACTACCCCCTCAAGCTCCATTGCGGTATAAGTGCTGACCCAACCTTGTAACATATATCTATTATGCCTTGATGTCGATTTTATGCAAAGCGACAAAGTGGCAAGGGTGCAGAGATATTTTCTCTTTGCGTTTTTGCGCCTTTGCGTGAGACATTTTCCTAAAACGGTAAACGGGCAAAGGCCTGCTGAATAAACCAATGATGTGATTCACGCATCGCGTTTTCGGCATCCGCATCTAACCCCCAATTGCCAATTTTTGAGCAAGGTCGCAATGCGGCATACAAATCCCAATAAGGCAAATAGGTAAAGTCGATGGTTGAAGCCGCACAATACACATCGGTAAATTGTTGCAAGGCCTCGCGCCCAAAAGCCCACAACACCTCAAGTCGACTATTGGCAAGGTCGGCTAAGGGGTCGCCAAATTCAGCATCTTCCCAATCAATGACGGCCACAAGTTGTCGATGTTGCCACAACACATTGCCCGGCCAATAATCGCCATGCAAAATGGCTGGCGCATTGCGGGGCGGCAAAGGCCCAATCACCGCTAGCGCATCTCGAATATTGCCTTCATGCAACGATTCATCGAGCACAGCGGGGCGCTGGCGCAGTTTTGCGGCGACGCTAGCCGCTTGTTGTGGCATAAATGACATATCGGCGGCACTGCAATTAACCTGATGAATGTTTGCCAATTGTGCCGCCAGTTGTTGCACACGGTTTGGCACATCGTCTGGCGCAAATTCGGGTTGCCCGTCAATAAATTCGATGACAAGACACGGCACAGGAAAAATATCGCAATCGGTGTCGAGATAAATCGGCGCAGGTGTAGCCACTCCGGCGACATTTAACAGTTGCAACAGTCTAAATTCGACCGCAGCAACATTGGGGTTATTTGCTAAGTCAACCGCGCCGTGTAGCCGCGCCACCATTTTTTGCCTGCGCCCATCGTCATGCATTACCTCTAACGCCGTTACCTGCGCCGATTGGCCGCCTTTTAACTCCCATGTCCGCAACAATTGGGCATTCGGGGCAAATTTACAAAGCAACTTTTCAAACACGTGTATGTGTCACCTCAATAATTCGGGGTAAACCCCAAAAAACGTAATACCAAACTCACGATATGGCTTTTCCCATGCCTTTAAAAACCATTTTGTTTTAACTCATGTTACGCAACACGACAGTTAGTTCTTTAAATGCGCTCGATACCGTGAATAAAAAACCAATGTGAAAATCGTCATCCCGATACGGAGTGAGGGATCCCTGTGACCTAAACCAGTGGAAGTGTAACAATGGCTTGTCAAAATTTTAGCCAACCTGACTACATTTCTGTCAAATTTAATCTTCAGGGATCCCTCGCTTCGCGTCGGGATGACGGGTTACATTTTTCTTCGAACAAAAGTATTGCGTAACATGAGGTTTTAATTAACCCAGTTTATTGAGAAGCTACCACCATTGCTTTAATCTCAAAACCCCATTCGCCGCCCAATAATCTCTTTCATAATTTCATTGGTTCCGGCATAAATGCGTTGCACACGGGCATCGGCATAATAACGGGTGATGGGGTATTCCATCATAAACCCATAGCCGCCGTGCAATTGCACACAGGTATCCATCACGCGGCCTTGTAATTCAGTCGTCCACCATTTTGCCATCGCGGCGGTTTCGGCGCTTAAGGTTTTGGCGGTCAATTCTTCGATACAGCGATCGACAAACACACGCGCAATTTGAATCTCGGTGGCCATTTCGGCTAATTTGAAGCGTGAATTTTGAAATTTGCCAATTGGCTGCCCAAAAGCCGTGCGTTCTTTGCAATATTGCTCGGTCCAGCCCAAGGCCGCTTCACAGGCCGCTACTGCACCAACTGCCACGCTTAGCCGCTCTTGTGGCAACATGTTCATCATATAAGCAAACCCTTCGCCCTCGCGCCCCAACAAGTTGCTGATTGGCACATGCACATTCTCAAAAAATAACTCAGCGGTATCTTGCGAACGCAAGCCTAGCTTCTCAAGTTTGCGTCCACGGGTAAAACCTTCCATCCCGCGTTCGATTACCAACATGCTCACCCCACGATGTCGCTCGTGCGGGTTGGTCTTAACTGCCGCCACAACAATATCACTCAAAATGCCATTGGTAATGAAGGTTTTGGCCCCATTGACCACATAATGATCGCCATCTCGGATGGCGGTCGTGCGAATAGACGCGACATCGCTGCCAGTGTTGGGTTCGGTCATAGCGAGGGCTAAAATCTTTTCGCCACTGCACACCCCCGGCAACCAACGGGCTTTTTGCTCGTCGTTGGCATAATGAATGAAGTAAGGCAAGACGACATCGTTGTGCAAAGTAATACCGGCACCGGCGCTAGCCACCCCAGCCCGGGCAAATTCTTCGCTAATAATCGCCCCATATCGATAATCATTCATGTCGCCGCCGTAGGGTTCGGGGGCATCTACACCCAATAAGCCCTGTTCACCAGCCTTAAGCCACAACTCGCGTGAGACCATGCCTGTGTGTTCCCATGCTTCGTTATGCGGCAACATTTCGGTTTCGGCAAAACGCTTCACCATTTGGCGAAACATATCATGTTCGGGGCTAAAAATTGTGCGAGACAAAAAGAAGGGTTTATCCATAATGAGTGCTTAATTAAGGTTATGATTTATACGATTTCACAAATCATACGGCTTATATTTTATCCGCTGATTTCGACATATTTCGTAACACGTAGAGGGTATCTTAAATAAAGATAAAGTAAATAGTATCTTCTCAATCATTAGGGGAGTTCACAAAAGACATAATGCCGCGATCATTATCACTTCATATTTGACGGGGGCTTTGCTCTCGTCAAATATAACGTGATAGTGATCTCGGTGAAAATTTGTTTTAACTCCCCCTGTTTATTGAGAAGATGCCAGTAAACAGGTTAAATTTAAAGGCATTTTATGAAAAGAATTGGATTTCAATTTAAAGTTCGTGCAGATCGACTTGCAGAATACAAAGAGCATCATAAACAGGTGTGGCCCGACATGTTGGCGGCATTACGCGAGACAGGCTGGCACAATTACACCCTATTTATGCGACCCGATGGCCTGATTTTTGGCTATTTTGAAACCGAAGATAGCCTGCAAACGGCCCAAGCAAAGATGGCTGCGACCGAAGTGAACACACGTTGGCAAAATTTTATGGCATCGTTTATGGATGCTAATGCCCGACCCGATGAAACTTTTATCGAGCTTGAAGCCTATTTTCATTTGGATTAGAAAACAGCGGACAGCCTTGCCCCTACCTGATTAGAATGACATGAGTTGCCCTCAATGTCATCGCATAAAATCATAACATCGTCGGCTGTGCCGACAATTACAAATAAACTCGCGCCGTTGCCTTATCACCCAAAATAAGACAATGTGGAATCTTTTTAATAAAGTGAGTAATTAAATAAAACACATTGCGTAACCCACTAGCTCTTCAGCCCCGTAAGGGCTGAAAGGTGTATTACGCGAAAACTTTTTACCACTTAATTTTAAAAAGCGACCAAAGTGCGTGAAAAAATATTACAGGAGAAAATAAAAAATGAGCAATGTAGAACGCAAAGGCGTCGTCAAACTTGGCCCCAATGATGCCACCCTCATCGGCAATGATGTCGCGGTTGGGCAAACTGCCCCTGCCTTTATCGCCAGCGCCAACGACTGGAGCGCGGTTGATGTGGTAAATGCTGGCAAAGGCAAAGTGCGCATTTTGGCGGCTGTGCCATCCCTCGACACCAATGTGTGTGACCGAGAGACCCGCCGCTTTAATGTTGAGGCCTCAAATTTGGGCGATGATATCGCTGTGTATGTCGTTAGCACCGATATGCCAATGACGCAGAAAAAGTGGTGTGGCAATGCCGGTGTCGATCGCGTCATCACCATTTCAGATGTGTTAAATGCCGAATTTGGCATTAATTATGGGTTGCTGATCAAGGAACGCCGCTTTTTGCGTCGCGCTGTGTTTGTTATTGACCGCAATAACACCCTTACCTACGTTGATTATATGAAGTCGTTGGGCGACGAACCCAATTACGAAGAAGTATTGGCCGCCGCCAAAGCCGCGCTTTAATGAATGGTTAATGGTCAATGGTTAATGATTAACCATTGACCATTGATCATTAACCATTGATCATTAATCATTGACCATTGATCATTAACCATTAACCATTAATCATTAACCATTAACCATTGACCATTAATTTAAAGTGTCATCGCGTAGCTTTCGATGATGGGTTTGGCGCGGGCAGCAAAAGCCGCCACCGTCATCGATTTAAGATCTTCGCCGGTGCGTAAGCGCACCGCCACCGAATCTGCTGCCAATTCTTTATCGCCAATGACCAGCATATAAGGAATTTTGAGCATTTGAGCCTTGCGGATTTTGTTTTGCATACGGTCGTGCCCATTGTCAACCTTGGCGCGTAGCCCTTCGGCTTGTAACCGTTTGGCGACTTGTTGCGCAAATTCAACATGGCGGTCGGCGATGGGAATGATCGTGGCTTGTTGCGGGGCCAGCCACAGCGGGAACGCGCCAGCGAAATGTTCGATCAAAAAGCCGATAAAACGCTCGTGCGTGCCCAAAGGGGCGCGATGCAAACATAGTGGCACTTTTTCAGCCCCATCTTTGTCGGTATATTTCAAATCAAAACGCTCTGGCACAGCAAAGTCTACTTGGTTGGTGGCCAAGGTAAATTCGCGCCCGATCACGCTCCAAATCTGCACATCGATCTTGGGGCCATAAAAGGCGGCTTCGTTTTCACGCTCGACAAATGGTACGTTGCCATTGATCATGGCGCGGCGCACCATTTCTTCGGTTTTTAGCCACATTTCTTGGTTATCTACATACTTTTTGCCCAGCCCCTCTTTGCTATGCAGGCTTAATCGCATCTGATAGGCATCGATACCGAAGATTTTAAAGTATTTTTGATACAAATCGATCACGCCCATAAACTCGCTTTCAAATTGCTCTGGGGTGCAATAAATATGCGCGTCGTTCATTTGCATACTGCGCACCCGCATCAAGCCCTGCAATTCGCCCGATTGCTCATAGCGATAGCACGTGCCATATTCGGCGAAGCGCACTGGCAAATCGCGGTAGCTGTGTTGTTGGGCGGCAAACAATTTATGATGGAACGGGCAGTTCATCGGCTTCATGTAATAGGTGATACCGTCCATCACCATCGGCGGGAACATGCTTTCGGCGTAATAGGGCAAATGACCAGAGCGCAAAAACAATTGCTCTTTGGTGACATGCGGCGTGCGCACACGGTCATAACCGGCATCCAATTCCATTTTCTTCGCCAAATCTTCGAGTTGTTCGATCAAAATACCGCCATTGGGCAACCACAAGGGCAAGCCCGGACCAACTTCATCATCGAAAATGAAAATTTCTTGCTCGGCCCCAATCTTGCGATGGTCACGCTTTTTGGCTTCTTCGATCAAACTCAAGTGCTGATCAAGTTCCTCTTTTTTCTCAAACGCCAACCCATAAATGCGTTGCAGCATCGCGTTTTTCTCATCGCCACGCCAATATGCGCCAGACGATTGTGAGATTTTGAAGGCTTCGGAGTTAATCTCGCTCGTGCTCAGCACATGTGGGCCACGACACAAGTCGGTAAACGTATCTTGGGTATAGAGTGAAATGATCGTCGAAGCCGCTGCACCCTCGCCATTCTCGCCCATATCGTCTTCGCCCTTGGCTAGACCGTCAATCAATTCAAGCTTGAATGGGTTATTGTCAAACACCGCCCGCGCCTCGTCGGCGCTGACCTCGCGGCGCGTAAACACCACATTTTTGCGCACAATGTCGCGCATACGGCCTTCAATATTGGCCAAATCTTCTGACGTAAATGGCTTGGGCACACCAAAGTCGTAATAAAAGCCATTATCAACTGGCGGACCGATGGTTGGCTTGGCATCGGGAAAAAATTCGAGCACAGCTTGCGCCATGATGTGGGCTAACGAATGGCGGATTTTGTAGAGCTGGGCTGGCATGGTCTTGCCTTTGCCATACGCAATCACCTCATCCGACTTTGGATTTTGGATTTTGGGTTTTGCACTGGCTTCGCCCGATTGCGCGACCTTTTCGATGCGTGGGTTTACCACGCGTACATAATCGGCAGATTTGAGCACCATTGAGCAATCGAGACGGGCGGCATTGAAATAAATTTCGTCGTGCGCCAGCAAGGCTGGGTCAACTACCAGCGTTAATTGTTCGTTAAATGAAAATGGCAAGATCGTGCCGATGGGCGAGCCGCCCAGTTGTTCGGCGATTTCAGACGGAGCAAAGGTGGCATAATCGCCGCCGACCAAGGCTTTGACGGCGTTCATGTCGAGTTTAGCATCACCAGCGATGACGGCCAATACATATTTTTTGTCTTTTTTGCCAATTTTCACCATCACAATGATGCATTTGGCGGCCTGTGCCAGTGTATTGCCACGAAGTTGGCTGACCACATCGGTGCGGCCTTCGGCTTCGTGTTGTATCAAGCGATATTGCGCTTGGTGTTGATCTAAATAAGCAATCAGTTTGTCGTACATTGTTGTCTCCTTTCGCGCCTAAAGCGCGAGATCGAAAAATAAAAAACCGCTCACCCCGTGCAAGCAAGCTTGCACATTGGGGCGAGCGGTTTGTCTCGCGGTTCCACCCAACTTTAGTTGCTAACTAAAACGTCAGCAACACTCATCACGCTATCACGGGCGTGCCCGTCGTGGCTTATGTTGTTTATCACAGCCTTCGCCATGCACTCACGAGGGGTACATTGGCTTGGCTGTTTGCAATTCTTTCACCCATCACCGAATTTGCTCTCTGTCAACACCCTTAGGCCGATGCATGTCTCGATCAACGCTGTAGGGTCGAATTATAACACTTATAGTCACTTTACCTTATAGATTTAGAAGTTAGGGATTGTATAAAACGCCACAATTGGCCTCAAATAAAGATTACAAAAACACAAAATTACATTGCCGCAAACCCATATTCGCTATATCGCGCAGATTGCTCAAACACAGCCTCAATCACTTGGCGCACAAATGGCACGGTGTTGGGGGGCAATTGCTTAGGCGACACCCAACGCATATCGTCGCACTTATGGGGTTCGCAATTGTGCGGCTCGCCCAGCCAATGCCGCACAAAAAAGTAATAATCACAATATTCATGCACTGGGGTAGATTTGCGATGTTGCACATGTACAAATTCAAGATCATGGGGTGCAATTTCGACCCCAGCTTCTTCACGGGCTTCGCGCACTGCCGCCGCCGTCGCAGATTCGCCAGATTCGACATGCCCAGCAACCACACTGTAATTGCCATCTTCAAAACCCGTATTAAACCGACGGATGAGCAATAGCTGTGCATCGCGCACAAAAAACAAATAAACAGCCGAATAATGGGTAGGTGTTTTCATAGCCAATAAGCCAATTCTGCCGCAATTTTTTCGAAGGTCTCGGGTATCCAGTCGGCGTTGCGGTTGTCATGCACACTCAGCCATAGCCGATTGCTGGCAGGCCACAGTGTAATCTCGATCACCCCTACCCCACCTGATTGCTTAAAATGCCAATGCACGCTGCCCGGGTATTGTTTTAGGGTATTTTTGAGCGATGACCACAAGCCTTCTTTTAAGCAAATGCGCTCAATCACTTGCTCGGCTTTAGTCCAATCGCTGACACTCAGGGTGTTAATCTCTCGTTCAAGCATGACGTTCAGGCTTTAGTATAGCCATGCGGCGCAGCGTCATTTTAAGATCAAGCCAACATGCCAACCCAATGCCCAGCCAATTACATGCCAAGTCTTTTAAATCAAACGACCTGACCGGCGACAATGCTTGTAATGACTCTTCGACGCAGGCGCAAGCCGCAACGATCAAACCGCCCAAGGGTAGTTGCCAGCGCCCCACCCGCACATAACGCCGATAGGTGGCGCGATGCGCAAGATAGCCGGCCATGCCATATAACACAAAATGCCCAATCACATCATAAAGTGGCACTTGCGCCAAAACTGTAGGGATAAGCCGCAAATAAGCTGCCGTGGTAATGCCAAGCAACGTTAGGCTATAAAACAACAACAGCCAACGCCATTTATAACGTAATAATAGTTTAGACACAATGTAAACATAACATATGCACCCATGTTTTGCCACACGCAAGCCATACGCAATGACACCGACATTTTAGGGATTAGGCATCAAATTTGATATGATTCATCGACAGAGAATTTTCTAAATTAAAATGTTATAAAGTTGAGGTGTGGTTATGGGATTGACAATTACGTTGCCAGAAAATCTTGCAAAAGCGATTGCAAAAAATGCAAAACAGGCACATATGTCGCCGACACAATTTGCACTTAATTTGCTTGAAAAAGCGATAGATTCAGATAACGAATCATCTTCATTAAATGATGTCGTCGCACGAATCAAGTCTTTGCCAATCAACCCGCATAGGATGCGCCAATTGATGCAGTGGCTTGGAATAAGGATTGGGTGATTATTGAAGAGGCGATAAAAGCATGCGATCTTAAAGATGATCTGCTTGAAGGGCGTTAAGTCTTAATGACAAATTACCTGTTAGATACCAATCATCTATCTCCATTAGTCACTATTGGACATCCATTTCGGCAACGTTTTTTACAAAACATCAACCCATCTAATACATTGGCGATTCCATCCCCTGTTATTACAGAATGGCAACGACTGCGAAATCGATTTGCTTTTTATCACATTGATGATGTGATTGCTGAAGCAGCGGCACAACTTCAAATTTCATTGCGAAGACAAGGTCGACAATTAGGCACAATCGATGCCTTGATCGCAGCTTTAGCACTTGCCAATAATTTGGTGCTATTAACTACAGACCGTGATTTCGAAACAATTCCAGAACTGCTACGCGAGAATTGGCTAAATACCCCATAAAATTACCACCCTGATATTTTTTAAAATTTATTTGCACAGGAAAAAATAATGACAAACAAACCCAAAGTTTTTGTAACCCGAATCATCCCCGAAGAGGGCCTAAGCCTTGTGCGCGAGGCTTGCGATATGGAATTGTGGGAGCATGAATTGCCCCCACCCCGCGAAGTGTTGCTCGAAAAGATTAAAGACAAGGTCGGGGTGCTTTCGCTGCTCACCGACAAGATCGATGCCGAATTGATGGATGCCAACCCACAAATTCGCGTGGTGTCAAATTTTGCCGTCGGTTTCGACAACATCGATATTAAAGCCGCCACCGCACGCGGGTTGCCCATTGGCAACACCCCGGGCGTGCTAACCGACACCACCGCCGACATTGCCTTTACCTTGTTAATGGCAACGGCACGGCGCATTTCTGAAAGCATTGACTATGTGCGGGCCGCCAAATGGAAAACATGGGGGCCGATGTTGTTGATGGGACAAGACATTCACAAAGCCACCCTCGGCATTATTGGCTTTGGGCGAATTGGGCAAGGCATGGCCAAACGTGCCAGCGGTTTTGACATGAAGGTGTTGTATCACGATGTCTATCGCCGCCAAGATTTAGAGCAAAGCATGGGGGTCACGTATGCCGATATCGATACCATTTTGGCCGAGGCCGATTTTGTCTCGATTCACACCGACCTAAACCCAAGCACACGCTATATGTTTAATGCGGCAGCCTTTGCCAAAATGAAGCGCACCGCCATTCTCATCAATTCGGCACGTGGCCCAATTGTTGACCACATGGCGCTGTATGAGGCCTTGAAATCGGGCCAAATTTTAGGCGCAGGGTTAGATGTGACCGACCCCGAACCCATTCCGGTTGATCATCCACTGGTCTCCTTGCCCAATTGTTTGATCGTGCCACATATTGCCAGCGCCTCAGTCGCCACGCGCGGCAAGATGGCCTCGATGGCGGCCAACAACCTCATCGCTGGTGTGCGCGGCGAGCGCCTCCCCACCCCCGTCAACCCCAACGTCTACGACGGCGAAATTCGCAAATAAACTTAAAAGTGAAAAGTGAAAAGTAGAAAGTGAAAAGTGAAAAGTAGAAAGTGAAAAGTAAAAGATACTAAGTTTTAATACTTTCTACTTTCTACTTCAGTAGTTTAGGCTAAAAAAAATTTAACAAAACGACCCCAGTAAGTGGCAAATAAAGCCCACT
>CAMDWA010000025.1 GCA_945877855.1 Thermoflexus hugenholtzii JAD2
TCGGCGTTTCGGTCGCCGTCGCCGTCGATGTCGGCGTGTTGGTCGGCGTTTCGGTCGCCGTCGCTGTTGATGTTGGCGTGTTCGTCGGCGTTTCTGTCGCCGTCGCCGTCGCTGTTGGTGTGTTGGTCGGTGTTTCGGTCGCCGTTGCCGTCGATGTTGGTGTGTTGGTCGGCGTTTCGGTCGCCGTTGCCGTCGCTGTTGGCGTGTTGGTCGGCGTTTTGGTCGCCGTTGCCGTCGATGTCGGCGTTTTGGTCGCCGTTGCCGTCGATGTTGGCGTTTTGGTCGCCGTTGCCGTCGATGTTGGCGTTTCGGTTGTCGTCGCCGTCGATGTTGGCGTGTTGGTCGGTGTTTCAGTCGCCGTTGCCGTCGATGTTGGTGTGTTAGTCGGCGTTTCAGTCGCCGTCGCCGTCGATGTCGATGTTGGCGTGTTCGTCGGGGTTGAGGTCGGCGTTCTAGTCGGTGTCGGCGTAGGCGTTACTGTTGGTGGCACCACTTGCACCGCTGCGTCGTCTATTAGAGTGGTCGATGTTCGTTCGCCAACAACAGGGCCAGCCAAACTTGAGAATGTGGCGCGTGCGGTGTTGGTTAATATTTGGTTGGTGTTAATGGCATTACTAATCAGCCCAGTAAAGCGAATAGTTGCAACACCACCCACATTAAGCTGTGTGAGTGTATAGGTTAAAACATTCGCGCCGGTCACATTCACATCGCCCGCCAAGCCACTCGGGTTCGAGACACTATTGCTAGTGCTTGCCACAAATGTAATACCGGCGGGCAAAGTGTCGGTCAACGTCACGTCAAACGCTGGCGCATTGCCAACATTGGTCAACACCAAGGTATAAGTAACGACATCGCCGGGCATGGCTGGGTTGCGCGGCACTTGCACCGATTTGTCTAAATTAAGCACCGGCGCAATGAGTGAAACCGCCTGCGCCCCACCATTAACGCCCACCATACCGCTGATTGGGTGGGTATAGATTAATTGGGCAGTATTTGTAAGCACAGCGCCACTTACATTGCCCACAACATCGGCCACCTGTGCCACCACCACAATTAAAAAGCCATTATTCGATGAAACATTGTCGGCGGTCGTATTTACATTGCCGAACCCAAATGTAAGCACGCCCGCTGTATTATTAAATGATGGCGACAACCCAACACTACCAGCATAATCACTGCTCAAATTGCCATTACTACTCGCCACATCTAATACAACTATATGGTTTTTATAGGTCAATCCATTTGGCAATGCATCGGCCACAATTAAATTTTGGGTGTCGCCTTCGGGCAAGGTAATGCGCAGGGTATAAGTAATATCGCTGCCAATAGCATATTGGGTCGGGCTAGGCGGCAATTTCACAATGCTAGGCGTGGTTAGGGTGCTGGTAATCGACGCATTGGCAATATAACTATTAACCCCGCCAGTGCCATTGCGCTCACCGGTATAAGTGCCGCTCGCGCCTATGACGGGTGAACCCGGTGTGCCATTGCTGCCCGGCAAGCCAGTCCATATTGCCCGTGCCGCATTCGGAATAATGTCGCCACCACGCACATTGTTAGCCAATGTTGCTACCACCTGCATGGTAATAAACCCACCCGGCGACAAAGCATCTGCTGTCAAGGTAATGCCACTGCCGCTACTCGTCACATTTGGGTTGGTCACATTTGCAGATGCAATAATGGTGGCGTTTTGTAACGTCAGCCGTGCATCTAGCACGTCAGTCAACACGGCTTCATAGGCCATGCTCGATGTGGTGGCGGCTGAATTGCGCAAACCAACGGTATAAGTCACAACGTCACCGGCATCGGCTGGAGGCGGTGAATTGACGCTTTTTGTCACTGTGAGTTGCGGCTCGACCACCAACAAGGTGTTGGTGGCATAAATGCTCGCGGTCACCACCCGCGAAATTGCACCATTGCGCACCGAAGCCGTAAATGAGTTGGTTAGGGTGATACCCGCCGAATTCACCAAACGCCCAGCTTGATTCGTCGCTGTATTCACCACTTGGGTCCCCAACTCGATCACAATATAGGTTTTGCCAGTCGGGCTGCTATCGCCATTAATGACTGAGCCAAAATTGAAAACCGGGTTGCCAGCGCCGTCCAACGTTTCGCCCGGAAAATTACAGGTTGGGGTGATATTGGGCGACACCGAGGCAAAATAAAGCCCACAGCCCCCCACTGTCGCCGTATTCACCAATGACGAGGTGATATACATGGTCATTGGGTTACTGGGCGGCACAACCAAAGCAACTTTGGCAGTATCGGTCAAATAAACCAACCCAACCGGTAAGTTTTCATTTAAATCGATCAACAGGTCAATTGCCACAGCCTGCGGCACCAATACTTGTAATTGATAAGTGACAATTTCACCAATTGCCACCGGGCGCGGGGCAGCCGCATCTGAAGTATGAGGTTCTGAGCTGCCTATAAGAATTTTGTTGGGCGATAAACCAAAAATGGTCGCCATCGCCGCAGCCGAAATACTATGGGTCGATTCAATCGAAGTATTGGTGTAAACCGACCGCGCCCCAAGATTACCCGGCAACGAGGTCCACGTGCCAGTCACAATATTGTTATAACTCGCGCCAATAGGCACACCCGTAGGCACAATGCCACTAATCGTCAAGGTGATACGTCGGCTACTGCTTACCGGCATGGTGAATGGGGTGGTCGTGGTCAACGTATAGCCATTGCCATTAGAACCGCTTAAAGCAAAATGGGCAAGACTGACTTGGGTCGAGGTAAACCCCGCAGTTGGGGCATTGTCAGTCACACTTAGGGTGGGGTTTTGCAATAATGAACCAATGCCAGCCACAATAGGCAACGGGTCGGTAATGACGACATCATAAGAGGTGACGCTATTATTGGTCAATACTAATGTGTAGGTGACGCGATCCCCTGAATCCATCACACTTGGGTTTAGTTGCTTTGTGAGTGATAAGGTGGGGTCGATGCGTGTTACGGTGACTTGTTGGGCAGGCAACGTAGTGCCTGTCCACGACACCAGCGCCGAGTTGCGGCGCTGCGCCGACGACGGGCCAGCCACATTCAGCATCACGGCTTGATAAGTTACCGTAATGCGTTCGGTGGTCGTATTCACCGTATTCGAATTAAGCACATCGCCAAAACTCCATAATACATTACGCCCGTTATTGGTTACGGCTGGGCTAGGGTCGGTACAACCAAAACCGCCGCTGCCGCCGGTGCGGGTCACATTAGCCGAAGCGGTGATGCTGACACAATTAACATAAGCCAACGCGCCTGTTGTGCTGCCCAGCGTGTCGCTTAGCAACAAATTTGGGATTGTGCCTTCGGGCAAAGTGATCACAATTGAATATGTCAAAATTTCGCCCGCAACCACTTGAGTGCTGCTGTTACCGGCGGTCACAATTTCGGTGTTAGTCAATTGTTTTGAAAACACCGGCGCACTAATCACAACCGAGGCCGTATCGGTCAAGTTGGTTGCTACAAAGTCGCGCCCACCATCAATAGCAGCATAATTAAGCAACCCCGCAACATTTGTCAGGGTTTGACTGGGCCGTACCGTGTTGTTAAGTGTGGCATCAAAAACAAAAATGGCAATATTGCGACCATTGGTAATGACTGTGCCAGCACTATCACGCCCCGGGTCAAGTGACCCCAACCCTAAAGTCGAGCTGGTTGGGCCGGGGTCGGTTAGGGTGATGCCTTGGGTAAACAAGTTGGCTTCGGCCCCGCTATAGGTCATGCTTGCGCCCGTGCCATCTTGTACACACAATGTGCCCGGCACAAAGGTCATGTTGCTGGGCAAAGTGTCGCTCACTGTCACATCAAACGCTGTGCTTGAGCCAGTGTTTTCAACCACAATGGCAAATGTAACCCGATCAGCAGCATCAGCCAAGCTCAGATTGGCACTAAACCCGCTAATCACATTGCTCGAATTAACAGTTCCGCTTAGCCTCGCACATGAAGGAGCGCTTAATAAGCTGACGCTGGGTGGTAATGACCCAGCAAGGCTATTACTCACCACGCCTTTGCGAATATTCAGCGCTGGTTCAAGCAAACGAATTTGAGCAATACTGTTCGCCTCGATAGCCGAACTACTGCCTTGAACCGAATTAACCAAATTCGAAAACATCAAACGATCAGCAAAGGGTTGATCGGTGGTGGTAACGGTAAAAAGCAAATCGATTCTACGATTTTGGTTTGCGCTGTCGTTATAAGTGCCAAAATCTAAACGCCAACTGTTTGAGGTGGCCGTAATGCTAAGCGTTGGGGTCGTTATGGCTGGGCTGGTGCCAGTAATGGTGTTAGATGGGCCATATTGCATTACCCCAGCGGGTGGAATCGTTGAGGTAGGCGTGCTTGTAAATGTGGTTAACTCGGTAATATTAAATGCGGGTAACGGCAAAAAGTCGGTTAAGGCGAGATTCGAATAATCGGTTGAAGGTAATTGATACGTCACACGATAGGTCACGCGATCACCCGGGCGCATCACAACTGGCGATGGCAAGGTCGTACTGCCATTAATGGCATATACCACTTTTTGCAAATTGGGTTGCACAATGGTCACATTGGCACTCGAACTATCGGTGGCGCTATTGCCAGTGGGAGCAAATGTGCCCGTATTTAACACTGCGCCGCGAATATTGACAGTATTGGTCAGCGTGTCGCCCAATTCAACCAAAGCTGGGGTACGGTTGCGAAAAGCATTGCTAATGACAGCCTGAAAAGTAATTACACCTTGGGTGAGGCCGTCGTTATAGCTGCTGCAATCAGGCGCAGCCGAACCCGCTGGGTCTACACAGCCGCCAATCAATTGAGCCGTTTGCCCGCGTGTTACCTGTTCAGCCGAAACATTAAACACCAAAGAGGTCGTGCCATTGGCATTGGCTGTAGTGATAATATTGCTATTATTGATCGTGGCGGATGACAAAATATAGCCATTGCCATTGATTTGTAATCGGGCCGAGTTGGGTAAAAATACCAAGCCATCGCCCAAGCTATCGGTCACGACTACATTATTAAAGGCAAAAAAGTCTGACACCTGAAACGTAAGGCTATAAATAAGGGTATCCACCCGGTGTATAGCCGCTTGCGCCAGTATTGGTAATGGTTGCAACCGATTTTTGAATGGCAATAGCACGATCAGTTAACGTATGATCGGTCGATGAACCATTACTGCTGACTGACGATGAAGGATCGTCTGGGTCAATGGGTGTCCACATTGCCCCAGCCAAACTATCATTAAGCGAAGTCACGGGGCTGCCAGTGCTGGGGTTAATTACCGCTACAGCCGATGCATCATCACGCGGCACAAAAAATGACAATAATACAGAAACATCGGCTGAACTTGCGCTGCCTGTCACCGAAAGACAACTGACCTCTAAAATACCGCCAGCCCCAGTTGGGCTACTCACAATGCTACACCCGGGTGAAATTGAATCGACTGCAATAAATTGCACATTGGCTGGCAACACATCGGTAATGATCAAATTTGTAATGGTTTGCCCCGCTGAAATATCTACATCTAAACGATATTGGTGTGGCGAATTTGGGCCTGTGGCTGTTTCATTTTCTCGCCCAATGTAAGATTTGCTAAGTTTGAAAGCAGTAGGGGTATAAACAAAGGGGCTAGATAACGTGCTGCTAATCACGGGGTCGGCTGATTTATTATCAAGCGCATCGCTGCCAAATTGAAACCCAGCACGGGCGGTGATGGTGTGGGGCACACCCGCATCAATCGCCGTTGATGATGTGGTATTTACATCGATTGAAGCGGCAGGCTGATTATTGGTAAAGCTACCAAATGGCAACTCAAGCACGGCTAATTGTTGCCCAAGCGTACATGCCACCGATAAACCCGTTAAAGGGTGAATAATATTAGCGCCAGTGCAGAGATAAGTCGTAGCATTAATACTGTTCCCGATATAAGATGCGCTACTAAAAGTCAGTCCTTCCCCAGTTTCGCCATTGCTATCAATGGGCAAATACAAGTCAATATATGGCCCATAACCAATGGTAGGCGAGATGACACCGGTATTGTCAAACGTCAGTGTAAATGTTTGCGACTCGCCAATAAAACCCTCATTTGGGCCGCTAATGGTAATAACAGGCACAGGAGCCGCTCTCGCAACAAATGGTGCGATGAAGTTGTACGATAACGATAACACGAGTGTCAATCGCACAAAAATCGTTACCTTTTTAGCAAATAGATATTTTGATGCAGGAGTGAACGTTTGGAACATTTACAGTGAGAGGCGAAATAATTACATTGGTTTATCCACGCACACCCTTTTACATGATGAAACCAAACTAAACACCCCCCGTGAACTAAGCATATGCAAATTGCAAACTCCTGTAATCAGGCTAATGCCCGCAAAATAATCCAAATAAAGCAGTAGCGCTTATCGTTAAATATATCAGGTTAAACCACATAATTGCATCCATTAAAACTGCAATTAATAGCATAATCAAAACAAAACAAAGTTTTAAATAAATTAACTACTGATAATTTTATTAAAAAACAAGCGCTATCAAATGTCTAGCCTGTCCAAACCTAATCAACACAGTGTTTTGGGGCAAACCAACAAAAAAGCTGCTAATTTCAATCTAAGCCCAACGAAAACGCGTTGGTTTTAGATTGAAATCAGCAGCTTATATTTCAAAAAAGGTAATGCCTTGCCTAAAACAAAGAAGGGCGGCTTTATTTTTTCATGTTTTGCGCCAATGTCACAAACACTTGTAATGAATGGGGGTTGCTCATTGAGCCAATGGTCACTGCTTTTTCAAGTGGATGCCCAAGCAAGATTTTTTTGATCGGCACTTCCATCTTTTTGCCATTTAATGTTCGCGGCACTTCAGGAATGACAAAAATATCATCGGGCACTTGGCGTGCCGATAATTGCGCTTTAATTTTATTTTTAATCTTGGCTTTTAGCGCATCATCTAAAGTTACATTTTCGCGCAACACCACAAACAAAGGCATATAACTTTGCCGCCCCAACACCTCTAAATCGATAATCAAACTGTCGAGCACTTCGGGCACATCTTCAACCGCGCGATAAATCTCGCTGGTGCCAATACGCACCCCCTGCCGGTTAATGGTCGAATCGGAACGCCCATAAATAATGAGGCCATGCCGCGGCGTAATTTTTAACCAATCGCCATGTCGCCAAATACCGGGGAACATTTCAAAATAGCTTTCGCGATAACGCTTCATGCTCGGGTCATTCCAAAAATAAATCGGCATCGACGGCAATGGCTGGGTGATGACCAATTCGCCGACATCATCATAAATGGCTTGCCCCGCGTCATTCCACGCCTCGACCGCACAGCCAAGATAACGGCTTTGAATTTCACCTGCATAAACCGGCCACAATGGGTTGCCCCCCACAAACGCCGAGCATACATCGGTGCCGCCGCTGACCGAAATCAGCCAAATGTCTTTGCCAACATGATCATAGACCCAACTAAAGCCCTCAATTGGCAATGGCGAACCAGTGCTACCAACCGCATGTAATTTGCTGAGATCATGACTCTGGTTTGGCTTTAGCCCTGCTTTCATACAACTGGTGATATAAGCCGCACTGGTGCCAAAAATGGTCATACCACTGCGCTCGGCAAATTCCCACAACACATCCATGTTGTTTAAGCCCGGGCTACCGTCATACAATAACACGGTCGAACCCAACAACAAGCCGCCAATTAATAGATTCCACATCATCCAGCCGGTGGTGGTAAACCAAAAAATACGATCATCGCGGCGCAAATCACAATGAAACCCAAGCGACTTGAGATGCTCGATAATGATGCCGCCTTGTGAATGACAAATAGGTTTGGGCAAGCCCGTCGTACCCGATGAATATAACACCCATAACGGATGATCAAAAGGCACATGCGCATAGTCAATCTTTGCGGCTTGAGCATCAAGTTTTGTCTGAATAATGTCCGTCCAAAGCCAATCTTTGCTACGCCCCCAATCTTGTGGCTCGGCGCTGGCGTTGAGGTATGGCACTTGCACCACATGGGCCAGCGTGGGCAAATTGGCAACCAATTCGCGCACCGTGTCGCGGCGATCATTGACCTTGCTGTTATACACATAGCCATCGATGGCAAAAATCACTTTAGGCTCAATTTGTTTAAAGCGGTCGAGCACCGCCCCAGCACCAATATCGGGCGAGCAACTCGACCACACCGCCCCCAAACTAACCACAGCCAAAAACGCCACCAAGGTTTCGGGGGTATTGGGCGCATAGGCCACCACTCGATCACCCACCCCAACACCCATTGCCCGCAACGCCGCCGCCACTGCTGCCGTTTGCTCATAAAGCGTTTGCCAACTCACCTCAGTCAATTTTGGATTTTGGATTTTTGATTCTTGATTCTTGATTCTAAAATCGACCGTCTCTGATTGAAAAATCAAAGCTGGAGCATCGGTGCGCATGTTGCGAAAAACATGCTCGGTGTAATTTACCTGCGCCCCAACAAACCATTTTGCCCCCGGCATTTTGCGCTCACTCAGCACCGCGCGATAGGGTTGTGGCGAAATTAGCTCAAAATATTGCCACATCGATTCCCAAAATGCCTCTATTTCGCTGGTTGACCATTGCCACAGAGCGTTGTAATCGGCAAAATGCAAATTTTTTTGCTCGGCCAACCAGTGCATGTAGTGTGTAATACGAGCGCTTTGGTGTAATGCCGCTGAGGGCTGCCAAAGCAAGGTTCCTTCGGTAATAGTGGACATGGGCAAATTGTAATCGGTGGGCAGTGGCGACTGCGCGACTCAAACTATTACGCCGCTAACCAAGCCATTACTTCATCCACAATTTGCTCCAGTGTGCAAGCCCGCCCGCGTGCTTGGGCCACAACAATCATTTCGGGCGAGAGATAACTGGCCCAACGCTCGGCAGCCAAGCCCACACGGCGTTTAATATCGATATTCGCCAAAGGCTGCTGTTGCGCCCATTCACCCCACGCCGCCGATGCTGCGGCTTGACCTTGTTTGGCCGCCAACACTGCCGCGCTGGCAATCACCATTTTGACAGGGGGATCGTGGTGTTGCAGACTATTTTGCAAGGCATTGCGCAAACAAGCTTGGCATTCTTCAAGCTCACCACGCGCACCATGCACCAAACTTAGGTTGCACAACACTTGGCTAATGCCAAAGCCAATACGTTGTTGACGGGCCAAACTCAAGGCTTCGTTCAAAACGCTCAGAGCATTGTCGTATTCATGTAACAAATAAGCCAAATAACCCAAATGGGTTTGCGAACGCAACATGCCAACGGCATCATTTAACGATTGAAAGATTTCCAGCGCTTCAAGTCGCATCCGGCGGGCTTCAAACAGGTCATCACACAAAAAGGCCACATTTGCCAAATTCTCAAGCGCAAAAGCCACCCCGCCCCAATCATTCTGGCTGCGTTTGGTGTGCAAACTTTGCTCAAGCAGGGCTTTGGCGTGCCCCAAGTCGCCAGTTTCGATGGCCAGCACCGCCACATTATTTTGTGCTCGCACCACTTGGGCATGATTATCGGCTTTTTGGTGTTGTTCAAGGGCTTGTTGCCACAATTGGCGGGCCGCCCTAAAATCACCCGCGCCCCATGTCAGCGTGCCAAGCAATTGGGTGTTAAAAATAATCTCTTGATCGACTTTGTGATGGGCACAATCTTGGCTGATATGTTGCGGTTGCAACCGCCGCAAATCATCTAAACTGCGTTGGGCGACAATTTGGGCCTCGTCAGGGCGGTCGAGCCGAAACATAAAATAGGCTTGGCGCGTGGCTAACGCCGCCGCCAACACCGACCCCGCTGTGCCATTGGCTTGCGCCACCAGTGCCGCCCGTTCAAACATTTCATAACCTTCATGAAAACGCGCCCGCAAATGGTAAAACCGATGCAGGCCCTCATAGGCGTTATCGATGGCGCTGACCTGTTTGCGAGCCAGCGCAATTTGCCAACTGGTGGCAATATTGTCAATCTCTTGCTCAATTTCGGCGGCGGCTTGGCTTTGCTCGGCGTTGTCGCTGGGGTGGGTTAATGCGGCCTCACGCGCTTTGACATACCGGCTGTAATATTCGGCATAACGTTGCAAGGTAACAGACCCTTCTTCGGGCTGCAAACGCAATTGCTCTTGGGCAAATTGGCGCAGGGTTTCATGCAACACATAGCGCCCGCTGGCATCACGATGCACCAACGAGCGATCAACCAATGACAACAAGGTATGCCGATTGGCCCCCACAATTTGCTCAACCGCATCGCGGGTAAAATTGCCGCGAAACACCGACAATTTACGCAACGTTGATTTGTCTTCGGCGGTTAAACGTGACCATGCATATTCAAACGCGGCCCGCAAAACATGCTGCAATATCGGTATATTGACATGTTGATCGTTCAAAAAATCAAGATTGCGGGCCATCTCATTGGCCATCTCATCCACTAACAACACACTGGCCCACGCCGCCGCAATCTCAATTGCCATAGGCAAGCCATTCAATACCCGACACAAACGCGCCACATGCGTTAGCTGATCAGCATAAAGTTCATAATCTTCATTGGCGCGTTGGGCAGCCAACAAAAATAGCCGTATGGCAGGGTAAGCTGCCACACAACTCGTCACATCGGCACATGGGGCATTGGGTTGCGGATAAGACAAACCGCTCAGCGAAAGGGTGTTTTCGGGCGCTAAGCCAAACGCTTCGCGTGCCGTCACTAAAATTTTGATACCCGGCGCATGGACAATGAGGTCGGCCAATAAAGGTGAGCCATGATTGTTTGCCGCTTCAAGCAGTTGCTCGGCGCCATCCAAAATAAGCAAGGCCTCAAGCGCGCCCAAATGCCGCAATAATTGCGCCTTTGGGGATGCTGTGCCGCGAAAAACACAACCAACCCCTTCGGCAATGGCTGTAATAATGGTATTTAGCGTATTCAGCGACGATAACGCCACAAAATACACCCCATCGGCAAATTGATCGCCACAGCGCAAACCGGCTTCAACTGCTAAACGGGTTTTACCCGCCCCATCCGGGCCAACAATGCCAATAAGTGGGCAATTGGGCATGGCAATGTAATCAGATAAATCGCTCAATTCACGTTCACGCCCCACCAAAAGGGTATTGCTGGGGGGCAAAGTATGACGCGGAATAATCGCGGCGGCACGGATACGCTCGTAAAGCACCACCGTTTCCCGCATTGGCGGGCGACCTAATTCACGCTGCAACAGACGACAACAGGTCTCATATTGCGCCAAAGCCGCACTATGTTGCCCACCTTTTGCCAGCAAAATCATCACCTCACGATAGGCCTCTTCAGACAATGGGTCAATCGTTAAAATGCGACGCGCATACCGCAAGGCCAAACCACGCCCTTTTTCGCCCTGTGCGCCATAATACAGCACCAATTTTGTCAGGGCCGCCAGTGCCAATTGTTGCAAATGCTCACGGGTTTTGATAAGCCACGCATCAAATGCCGCCGAACCAGCAATATGCAACCCAGCTAAAAATTCGCCCTGATACAGTTCAACGGCATCAATCATGGCGGCAAATTGGTGTGGGGCATGATGTCGAACGGTATGCGGGTCAAATGACACCGCCGAATCATGGGTGGGGCGTGGCCGCAGTTCTTTTGAACGAATATCAGACACCCATTCCTGCGTGAGAATATGTTCAAATTGCCCAACATCGCACCAATATGGGGCGCTGGGGTTAAAAGCCACACTGTCACGCGCCAGCACAATATGAATACCCACCAACTTGCGCAAATTGAGCAACACACGCCGCAAATTGGCTTTGGCCTCGACAGCCGATAAATCGCCCCAAAACAAACTTGCGAGATGTTCTTGTGAATGGGAATAACCGGTAACAACTAAATAAGCCAACAATGCTTGGGCCGTTGTTGTAACAAATCCAGACAATAATTTACCGTTCTGCGAAAATTGCAGACCTCCGAGCAGGCGAATGTGCAATGGTGAGGGTGCCACAGTGATAAACGTTGCAGATCGCCTCAAGACGATCACAAGATATCACTGAAAATATCATGAGGCACGGGGATAATCATCCGACCATAGACTGATACGCAGACTACGACTTTAAGGCCGCTTTCTCACGTCGCCGAAAATAACGCGCAAAGCCCAAACTGATCATAAACATCACAACACCCAAACCTAAGGTTGTCAGATCAAGCGTCGGTAATTTTTCGCCGAAATTACCTTGTATGCCAGCCCCAAACAACACAAACGAGATCGTGCCCGGGATCGACCCCACCACCGTAGCAAACAAAAAGCCCTTCCAGTCAATTTTAAGAAAACCAGCCAAATAACTCACCAAATCGTAGGGCAAAAAGATAAAACGCATGGTCAGCACGGCCTCAAAACTGTTTCGACGCATCCGATCGGCATAGCGGTTGACCAAAGCCATCGCCCGTTCGCCCGTGAGCACCCCCTCGCCAAAATATCGCCCAATGGCATAAGCCACCATCGATGAGGCATTGCTGGCGACAATGGTATATAAAACACCCGCCACTGGCCCAAACAAATAACCCGCCGCCACGGTTAACAAAGTAGCCGAGAAAAACAAAAGCGGGCGCAACAAATATAACAACAAATAAATCAATGGGCCAATCGCGCTGCCCGACATCAGCGCAATCAATTGCTGCACTGTTTGGAGTGGGGTAATATTGTTAACATAACTATAGGAGAAATAGGCCAACAGTAAAATAACCCATATCCCCAAGCCAAGGCGTTTTTGTGTGTTCATTGTGTTTTATCAATAACGAGGGGTAAAACAAATTTTCGCCAAAATCACTATATCCCCAGCCCTGTATGGGGCTGGGGATATAGTGATTTCGGCATTACATCTTTTAGAAAACAGCACCGCCAAGGTAGTGGCGATCCCAATTACATCAACCGATCAGAAAGCCGCTTCGGATCACCCGCCGGATATACCTGTGAATGCCATTCGGTACCTTGGGCGCGGCGAAAGAAAATACGCGCAAACAAGTTGGAACCCCGCCCCGAAGGCGGTTGCTGGCTACGATGACAGGCCGAGGCCCGAATTTTGACCTCAGCAAAGGCCTTGGTATTCAACTTAACCGTCATCGGTAGTTCCCACGATGCAATTTTGGCAAGATCAATATCTTTGTTGCGGCCAAATTTACTGGGGTCTTGCCCAAATAACGGCATCACGCGCACCCCAAACTTAATCAACCCACGCGGAAAAACAGGGAAAAATAATGCAGGTGCATCGGGATGCGAACCAGTAATGGCAAGTGAAGGATGACGATGAATCGAAGCCCAATTCGTCACATCGATGCGAATTCCCCATTTCAATTCATAAGCCCGCAACGTTGCATGATGCAATTTGATGTGGTCAGGGTGTCCATAGCCGCCAAATTGATCATGCGTGAGAATGACATTGGGTTTGAGTTCATCGATTTTGTCAATGATACGTTGCGCCACATCATCGAGCGGGGCCTGAAAAAGCGATTCAGCATGCGCATTATCGGCACTGCCCACCATGCCAGAATCGCGATAACCGAGAAAATGCACCCCAGCCAACCCCAATTCTTTGGCTGCACACATTAATTCAGCCGTGCGCAATTCGCCAGTGTTGGCATAGCCATTCAACAATTCGGTATCCACCGTGCCCGATTCGCCGCGTGTGCCGCATAAATAATGCACAGCCACACCTTCGCTGGCATATTTTGCCAATGTGCCACCCGGCCCAAATGATTCATCGTCAGGGTGAGCAAGAATTACAAGTAAAGTTTTCATTTTAGGAATTGGAGATGAAGGGTTAAGGATTAAGGATTAGGGATTGAAATAACTCATGACTCATAAGTCATGATCACAAGTCGCATTAATCCTTAATCCCCAATCCTTAATCCCCCTGTTTGTAACGCATCAATATTCTTGGCCCCTGCGCACAGCATCGCCACACGCAGTTGGCCCAAAATCACATTCATTTCTTCGGTTACGGCTTCGGCAGATTGGGTGGCCGCCAACAAAAAGGGGCGAGCGAGGCCAAATAATGTTGCGCCAAGGGCAAGACACTTGGCCCCATCCACCCCATTCTTTAAACCACCGCTGGCAAAAATAGGCAAATGAGGTGCGGCCTCGCGGCAATAGCGAATTGAATCGGCAGTGGGGATACCCCAATCCGCAAAGGCCGCGGCGATGCGGCGTTGGGTGCTGGTTTGAGCGCGATACATCTCAACTTGACTCCACGATGTGCCCCCCGCACCCGCCACATCAATTGCCGCCACCCCCGCGCTGGCCAAACTTTGGGCAGCCTGCCGCGAAATACCCGCCCCAACTTCTTTTACAATAATCGGCACCGACAAGGCCCGCGCCAAGGCCTCAATTTTGCCCAACAGCCCGGCCCAATTCACATCGCCTTCGGGCTGCACCGCCTCTTGCAATGGGTTAAGGTGCAAAATCAAGGCATCTGCCGCCACCATCTCGACCAAACGCTGACAATCATCGAACGAAAAACCATAATTTAGCTGCACCGCGCCAACATTCGCAAACAGCATGACATCGGGCGCAACATCCCGCACGTTAAATGTGTCGATAATTTCAGGGTGGGCAATGGCGGCCCGCATCGACCCAAGCCCCATTGCGATGCCTTGGGCCTGTGCTGCAATGGCGAGATTGCGGTTAATTTGGGCAGCCTGCGCTGTGCCGCCTGTCATCGATGACACAAACAATGGCGCATTTAAGCGCCTGCCAAATAACGTCACCGACATGTCAATGGCAGCCATATCAATCTCTGGCAGCGCCTGATGGATAAAATGCAGCCGGTCTAGCCCGCTGCTCAAACGCGAAGCGACATCCTCCTCAAGGTTAATTCGGATATGATCGGCTTTGCGCTGTTTTAAGATGGTATCGCCCACAGGGGAGGTATTGTAAACATTTTCCTGATAATGGGGTGAGCATAAACCTCGGAGGTCTCAGCTCGGTTTGACGTTGTGTCCGAAGCTTTCAATAAGACCTCCGAGGTTTTAATCTGCGATTAAGCAAACAATTTGCGGGTATGCGCATTCAAAAATGTGCCTTGCGGGTCAAAACGCCGACGCATGGCGACAAAGTCGTTATAACGTGGGAAAAGCCGATCTAACCGATCTGCCGTCATAAAGTGCAATTTACCCCAATGCGGGCGACCTTTAAATTCGGCAAACAGGCTATCACACGCCCGCAAATAATCCCAATAATCAACCCCCGGCTCACCCGATATCGACACCACCAAGTTATCACGCTGGTAATTGGGGCTGAGCCAAGCCTGATCTGCGCCTACCGTGCGAATTTCGAGCGGGTAAACACTTAATGGTAGCCACCGCAACATTAATTTGCGCATCTCGTGCAAAACATCGCGAGTATGTTCAATCGGCAAAAAGTATTCGACCTCGTGAAAATTGGGGTCATAATGCATCGGGTAAATACGATAAGACCGATCAACCCGCTCATTGGCTGGCAAATTGGGCAATTGGGTATCGGCAGGCACTTCGTTATACAGCTTCACCACACAATCATCAGCGCCCCCATGATCAAGACAATAAAGCTTGGCCGAGGCATCGGTAGGTAGCCAGAAAAACGACAGGTGTCGATATTGGTTAATATACTCGTCTAGGTGATCAAGCACCGCCGCAAACGGCAAGGTTTCGTAACGGGCGTGCAAGTTATAGGCCGGCGCTACCCGAATCGTCAGCTCAGTCAACATCCCCAATAACCCAAGCGAAGTTTGTAAGGCCGGTAACACCTCACTATTTTGCTCATCCGAAACCACCACCAAATTCCCCATGCCATCAATCAAACGCGCACCCACCAACGTCGCCGAAAAGTTGGTGAAGCGTCGCCCCGAGCCATGGGTAGCGGTAGCAATGGCCCCAGCAATGGCTTGCGTATCAATATCACCCTGATTTGCCAACGCCAAGCCCTGTTGCCAAAGTGGCTCGGCAAAATCACCGATGGTGGTTTTGGGCAACGCGCTCACATGACGCTTGGCCGCATCAATCTTAGTAATCCCGCGCATCGGCTCGGTGTTAAGCAACAAGCCATCGGTCTCTACCACTGGGGTAAATGAATGCCCCGTGCCCGCAGTGCGCACCCCTAACTGATGCTGGGCGGCATATGAAACCCAATGCTGCACTTCGGCCTCATTATTTGCCGTTATTATTTCACGCGGGGTAAATGATTGATTACCAACCCAGTTGGTCCATTTGGTTTGATAGTGAGAATTCATAATTAGCTGCGCGGTATATCATATCACTTAAAAACGCATTAAACCCGTTTTGCTATGTCAGCGCAGCTATGGTGAATTCAACAGACCACTTTCTTAATATGACAGTATCAAGTTGCATCGCAGGTTACAATCAGGCACTGATCTATGCCCTTTGCCACGCCTGCACTGTATGACCTTGCGACTACGCCAGCGATTGACCTTTTGGACGTGCGCATTCACACCCTTGGGGTCGCCGAGTTGGTCAGTGGTATCCGCCACACCATTCAAACCAACCAAAAACGCCTGATCTCATATGCGAATGTGCATGCCATTAATATGGCGCACGAAGACGCACGCTTTATGCATTTTCTCAACCGCGAGGCTGATATTGTTTTTTGCGATGGCTTTGGGGTGAAATGGGGCGCTACTTTACTTGGCCTCAAATTGCCCCATCGCTTTACCCCACCCGATTGGATCCCACAATTATGTGAATTGTGTGTGCGCAACAACTTCTCGATGTATTTCATCGGCAGCCGTGCTGGCGTAACCCAAAAAGCCGCCGACTTGCTCATTGCCCGAACCGCCGCCGCCTTTCCAGATCTGCCGCGTTTACGCATTGTGGGCACTGCCAATGGCTATTTCGACAAAACCCCCGGCCACCCAGAGAATGAGGCCGTCATTGCCGACATTAACGCCGCCAAGCCCGATATTCTAATGGTCGGTTTTGGTATGCCCATGCAAGAATATTGGCTGGCCGACAACTGGCCCAAGTTCAATATTCACATTGCCCTCACCGGCGGGGCTATTTTTGATTACATTTCGGGCGAAATGCAACGCCCACCCAAATGGATGACCGACAACGGCCTCGAATGGCTGGGTCGCTTGATTGCCGAACCGCGCCGAATGTGGAAACGCTATCTGATTGGCAACCCACAATTTTTGTCACGTGTTATTGGTCGCCGTCTGCGCCGCTCGATTTAGGCTATTTCCCTTTAATGACGAGACATCAGGTTTACAAACTCAGTTATAAAACCAATTGCCACGAATAAAGATCACGTTATAAACCGCAATTGCAATTGATAACACCGCCAAAATAAGCCCGGATATAAATCTCAGCGCACTGCCCCCGCGTTTAAAAGTTGGCATCGCGTGTGCCAGTGCCACCGCCATCATGCCCGTAAAAGCATGTTCCATATGAATGCGCGGGTTAAAACCGCCAACCGTTATTTTGCTAATCAGCACCAGCAGCCCCAGCACAAATTGCACCGTCATTACGCCAGCAAATGCACGCCCAAGCCTTTCATCAAGCGCAGCATATTTTGCGCCAGTAATCAGACCCCATGCATATTTAACAACAAGCAAAATGGTCACTAATGCTAATAACCATCGCCAATAGCCATGAATAAGTTGAATAATATTCATTTTATTTTTGAATATCCCCGCAATAAACAATGGGAATTAAAACAAATTTTCTTCAAACATCAAATGATAGTGAGTTCGACCTTAGAGTAGATTCCAAGTTGATAAAAGGTTTTGCTGATTTCACGATTGCGCTCTCAAGCTATGCTTGAGAGCGCAATCGTGAAATCGGCCCTTCATCTTTTAAGAATTTGCACTAATGATTAACGTATTTGCAACGCTTCGCGGCTAGCATGAGCCGTTAAATAACTCAGCCATGCGCCAACGCTCAAATCGCCAAATGAATTGTGGTGAACAGTGACACTTTTAGCAATGCCCCGCTGCTGCAAATTTTGCGCCAATGTCACCGATTCGGCACGGGTTGAGGCAAACAGCTTAACCAATTCAGACCAACTTGTTGTTTTCGCCGGGCAATAGCCATCATATTCATCAATGACCAACGGCTCACCCAAAAGCGAGCGCAGCCGATGCTGCCCCCAACGCTCAATGCCAATAATATGAGCAAGGGTGCTACGGTTTTTATCCGCGTCTGGCTTTTTGGCTAACGTTGTGTTTAACTTCACACCACTATTTTGCAAATCCGCAATGAGTGCATCGAAAGTCTGTTTGGTTGATGCATTTTCCATGCGGCCCTTTAGAAATTTTAGGAATAATTTTAAGATTGGATTCATGATGAGAAATGTTGTATTGAAAAGAAAAACTTATGACACCTACATGTCACCTCAATAATGAGTAATAAAACTGTTTTTGCCGAAGCCACGATTTAGATCAAATCCCTAAAAGATGAAGCGCCAATTTCACTATCTATCCCCAAATGCTACGCATTTGGGGATAGATAGTGAAATTGGCAATTTTTTTCAATTTTTACTCGGTGCATCTAAATAGCTCGAAATAACACGGCCTAAACGTTGCATCCCTTCTTCGATCTTGGCGGGCGATTGGGTCGAAAAGCTCAAGCGCATTTGATTTTTGCCTTTGCCATCGGTATAAAACGGCACACCGGGCACAAAAGCCACTTTTTCGGTATCCATCGACAAATTAAACAAAGCCATTGCATCGGCATCTTCGGGCAGTGTCACCCATACAAACATGCCGCCTTCGGGTTTGGTAAATACAGTTTCGGGCGGGAAATAACGCGCCATCGCATCGACCATCGCATTTCGCTGGCTGAGATACACCCCGCGCATTTGATTAATATGCCCGTCGATATTGCCATCGAGTAAATATTGAAACAACACCCGTTGCGCAAACAAATTGGTATGAATATCGACCAATTGCTTAGCCAAAGTCAATTTGCGCGTAATTTCGGGCGAGGCTAAGGTCCAGCCCAAGCGCAAGCCCGGGGCCACAATTTTACTAAACGAGCCAAGCGTAATCACTTGCTCACCCAAATAGGCTTGCAGCGATTTGGTCTCGGCCCCCATAAAGCGTAATTCGGCATATGGGTCATCTTCGACCACAACCACATTGTGCTGTGAAACCACCTTCGCCAACGCCTCACGGGTGGCAATTGAATAAGCCAAGCCGCTAGGGTTTTGAAAACTGGGGCAGGTTTCCATCAGTTTAACCCGATGCTGTTTGAGCGTGTCGGCCAATTCATCTACCACCATACCTTGCTCATTGAGGCTAACACCAATAAACTGTGGCTCATACATGGCAAAAGATTGAATGGCGCTCATATAGCCCGGCGCTTCAATCACCATCTTATCGCCCGGGTCTAAAAACACTTTGCCGATCAGGTCAATGCCTTGTTGCGAGCCATTGGTGATGAGAATTTGGTCAGGGGTCACTTTCAGCCCTTGGCGTGCATAACGATCGGCAATCCATTCGCGTAAACCGAGCAAGCCCTCGGTCATGCCATATTGCAACGTTTCTCGGCCATCCATGCGCATGGCTTTTTCGGTGGCAGCAATAATCGGCTCGATCGGAAAAAAATCGGGGTTTGGCAAACCGCCAGCAAAATTGATGACACCCGGCTCACGGGTGCGCGGGAATATCTGACGCAAAAACGAGCCAGCATTGCGCTTGGCGCGATTTGAATATAAGTCGTTTAAATTAAGCATGACAAAGCCGATGATACATCGTTTGGATGAGCACAAATCCAAGAAGCGATTTGACCTATCGATTAAAATCTTTGATTCGTGAAACAAATTGCATTTGTTACCTCATCAAGTTACCCCAACGGCACCGCCGATGACCAATTAACCCAAACACCGCTACACGCCTTAGGCATCACACTCGATATTGTTTGTTGGGATGACCCAACTGTTCGTTGGCTCGACTATGACGCTGTGATTGTGCGCAGCACTTGGGGCTACCATAACCGAATTGCAGCCTTTCGACATTGGCTCGAAGTATGTGAATCGCACCAAGTCAACCTATGGAATTCGGCAAAAATGATGATGTGGAACAGCGACAAACATTATTTAATCGATTTACAACATCGCAATGTGCCCATTTTGCCGACCGCTTGGATCACCCGCAACCGCGCTGTCAATATGCGCCATATTTTAGAAAGCAATGGCTGGAATAAAGCCGTCGTCAAACCGACCATTTCGGCCAGCGCCCATAACACTTGGATCACCGACATCAGCAACGCCGAACGCGACCAAACGAAATTACTCGAAATGTTGGTCAATGGCGATGTCATGGTGCAGGCCTTCGCCAAAGAAATCATTCGCACGGGTGAATATTCGCTGATGTTTTTTGGCGGTCAATTTAGCCATGCCGTGCTGAAAAAACCCCGCGCTGGCGACTTTAAAATACAAGGTGGGCAGCTAAAACGAGTGATCGTGCCTGAAGCAATTGTGACCCAAGCCCGCGCTATTTTGCGGGCTGTGCCACAACCGCCGCTCTATGCCCGTGTCGATGGCATCATTCAAGAGGGCAAATTTGTGTTGATGGAGCTTGAGTTGATTGAACCCAGTTTGTTTTTGGCGCACGATGTCGCTGCGCCGCAGCTATTTGCCGCAGCCATTAATGCCATTGTCAAGGCCAGCCCACCTGCCCATTTGCCTGCCCCAAACATACGCATTATTTCTAACAGCCATTACGCGGTTGACTAATTTAGCCTCAAATTTGGTTTTCGCCGATCTCACATGCTCCTCGATCTATGATCGAGGAGCATGTGAGATCGGCACTTCCAGTTTTACAATTTATTTTGTATCATCACAAATCAACCTGCGCCGCCCGAAACTGCGGCACACTCAACGCCACCAACCCAACCAACACACAAAGACTGCCAGAGGCCACAATCAGCAACCAAGGTGCATAAATGTCAGCAAAGCGCCCCCCACAGCCGTGCCAAGTGGCGCTGTCGGCGTAAGCCAAGCCGAGCGCGCCCCAAACACCCGCCCATGCATCGATTTTGGCACATTGCGCTGAATAAGCGAAGCCTCGATTGCCAAATAAGGCCCCCACGCCACCCCGCCAACAAACATCAGCACACAAATAACCCACACGTTGGTCGATACCCCCAACAACGCTTGCATCAAACCCCAGCAACCACAAATCAGCGCCAGCAACACGCCTTGGCGCGGCCAACGGGCCAGCGTGGGCGTAAGGCTGCCCCCAATTACGCTACCAACGCCCAAAACCGACCATATCAGGCCATATATTTGAGCATCCGATTTTAAGGTTTCTTTGGTGAATATTGGCAGTGCCACCTCCATCGGCCCATAGGTAAAGAAAAACACCCCGCTTAATAGCATCGCCATGGCCACCGCCGGAAATTTAAAGGGTAAACGCATTCCCAATTCAACGTGTGGCTCTGATGAATTGGCGTTGGTAACACCGCGAATAAAATCGGGCAAACGCCAAATGGCCCAACATAAGGCAAAAAAACTTAGCCCATTCAACGCTATTGCCGCCGATGCCCCAAGCCGCGCCGTCACCACACCGCCAATAAGCGGGCTGAGCACCAATGGAAGCTGTTGTGTCAGACTGAGGGCGCTGTTACCCGCCACAAGGTCATCTTTGGGCAAAAGTGATGGCACGAGCAAACGCAACCCTACCTGTGTAGCCGGGGCCAAAGCCCCCGACATAACAGCCAAAACATAAAATAGCGGCATCGGCAACGCCCCCAATACCTCTAATAATGGAATGACCACAAAAATAAGCGCCCGCGCCACATTATCGACAAACATGATGGTGCGCGGCTGATAATGGTCGAGCAACCGCCCGATGAGTGGGGCCGTCAGCATGGCTGGCAAGGCAAAGCACAACAACACCAACCCCACCGCTGCCCCCGAATCGGTCTTTTCGAGCACAAACCACGACATCGCCAACCATGCCAAATTATCGCCAAAGGCCGAAATCATGGCCCCAAACCAAATATTGCGAAAAGTCGGGTGGGTGCGTAAAACGTTAAGAATGGGGGACATAGGAGTGATAAGTGCTGAGTCCTGAGTGCTGAGTCCTGAGTATAAAAATTCTCAGGACTCAGCACTCAGGACTCAGCACTTTTTTCATGCCAACATGCGAAGCGACAAACCCGAGCGATTCATAAAAACGTTGGGCATCGGGGCGGCGTTTGTCGGTAGTGAGTTGCAGCATATGGCAGCCAGCCTGCCGCGCTTGGTCGATAGCCCATTCAAACAAATGCTGCCCGATCTTTTGGTTACGATAATTTTCATCGACCCGCACTGCTTCAATCAGGGCGCGTTTGCCCCCGCGATATGTCAAGGAGGGCAAATAGGTGAGATGTAAAGTGCCAACGACCTTGTCCTCCAACGTTACTACAGTCAATTGTTGATTCGGGTCGCGGTCGATCTCGGCAAACGCGGCAAAATAGCTGGCTGGTAATGGGTCGCTAGCTTGCTCACGTTGGCTGCCGAGCGGGTCATTGGCCAGCAACGCCACAATCATCGGCACATCGGCATGGGTAGCACGGCGAAAAATTAAATTCATGACAATGGGTCGTCAGAAAACACAATCGGGGTTTGCACTGCGCCGCTGCTCTCAGAGACTTGCATCGTGCCGCCCGATACGGTTAAATGTGACCCCGCAATTGTAATCCCCCCATTGGTCACATCACGAAACATAAAACTGCGCAAACGGGTTGTGCCATTACGCAGCGTTTTCCGGTCATCGCCTGCATAAAAATCAATATCAACCTGTTGCGAGGGCGAAATGCGCTGGGCCACCACCGGAAAGGGCAAATCGACATAACGGGCAACCACCTCGCGCCATGTAGCCTCATTATGTTGTGCCCCAATTTGCAAACTGCGCCCGCCCCATGCCTGATTACCCTTATCGAAACCGGCAAATTTCAGCACCCAGTCGGCCCGCTCATGACACAAACGCTCCGGCGAAATCGTCGCATCGGCAAATTGGGGGGTGTCAGCGGCCCGCGCCAACACATAAGTTTCGGGGATACACGTCGCCAATACCTGTAGCGCATCGACATCACGCTGCAAAAGGTCTTTTTGTAGCGCATTTAAGTGTAAGGCCGCCATTACAGCCTTATTTTCATAAACAAACGACGTTGGATTCAAAAAAACAGCCCCTTGCCGCTCAAGTTTCGTCAACTGTTGCATCAATGCAGGCGAAAAACAATCAAAATAACCAAAGCGAAAATAAATGGCCGAACTGGGCGATACCGCTGCTAAATCATGCAAAACATAAGACGCAAAACCGCCTGCATCGATCCGCGCCAACACATCATCTTGCCAAAGTGCTGGCTTGTGCGGCACGCCAAAAATGGGCGGCTGCCACAATTCGCCCCGCTGCACCTGCTCGGCTAGCGTGTGAATGGGTGTGCTGAGATACACATACCCGCGCACCCCATAGGCCGCCAACGCCCGACAAATAGCCAATTGCTCCCACCAAAACTCGCTCCATTCAACCGTGCACACAAACACAAAAGCCTGCGCCCCACGTTTTTTCACCAAATCGGCAAGGGCGGGCACCAGATCAGGCCGCAAGCCATAAGCCAATTGCATGGCGTGAACATACCCTTGCGCCGATGGGCAAATTTCAAGCTCGGTCGCCGCAACACCTGTAGCCGCAAGCTGAAAATCGGGCCGCAACGATAACACTGGCTGGCGCGAATGTACCCCGATCAAATGCGGCGGCACCTTGTAATTAAGCAAAGCGTTCAGCCCCATTTGCTCACCTTCAGCCGTGCCATAACGCTCTCCAACCACATCTAACAACCCAAACATAGCCCGCGCCGCTTGATATAACCGCTCATGTTGATCAGGCGGCAATACAAATGGCGCACAGGCCGGCAACCACCACACCCCCTCAATTCCGGCATACCCAATGCCGGTTTCGGTCATGCGGGCGCGTAATGTGGCATTATCATTAGTTTGCATAAACAAACCACAATTCTAAAGCTAAAACCTGCTGATCGGGTCTTGATACAGTTTATACGCTTACAAATATCAACATCCCCTTTTCGTTATACTGGCAGGGTGCAATCGATCAAAGCCATTTGTCAGCGCCTTACCCATGTTGAGATTTACGTTATCCTCATCGCCGTCGCCCTTAGCATCGGCAGCGCCCGCCTGCTGCCGGTGGCGCTGGCGACCATTTTGCTGTTTGGGCTTATACGTTGGCTGGCAAACGGGCGGCTCACCCAGCGCACCCCGCTCGATCTCCCCATCGTCGGGCTAATCGCCTTACTCGTCATGACCGCGTGGCTCAGCCCACGCCCCGACCTGACGCTGCCCCAAATCATGCGCACCCTCAATGGCATCGGGCTTTACTACGCTTTAATCAACAGTTCATTATCGGCGCAGCGTGTTGCCAACGGTTTTTTATTGATGGGGTTGGCGCTGGCGCTAATGTCGCCTTTCGTGGTCGAATGGTTCCCGGGTGTCAAGTTACCCTTCATCCCCACCGGGCTGTACAACTTTCCTAAAATCGTCTCAGACACCGTCAACCCCAACCCACTGGCAACCCTCATCATCATGATTTTTGCGCTCGGCGCGGGCATCATTTCACAAAAAACCACGTTGTCATGGCGATCACCCATGTTTATTTTGAGCGTGATTACGCTCGTGCTTTTGGCGCTCAATTTATTCATCAGCCAATCACGCGGCGGGTTAATTGCCTTTGCCACCGTGTTATTTAGCCTTGGTGTGCTGATGTGGCGGCGGGTACGTTGGATAATGCTCCTAGCCGTGCTGCTGGCCAGCCTCGGCGTATGGCGCTTCAACCTCATGCCCGACCTATTTGCCCGCACCGCCCAAGGCGGCCCCAGCACCCTACAAATTCGGCTCATTCACTGGACCCGCGCCATCGAACTCATTCAGCAATCACCCGTCACCGGCATCGGCATGGGTGTTTACCCCGAATTGGTTGATCGTGGCCCACGTGGCGTGACTGGGTTGACTGTGGTCGAACGCGCTCATGCCCACAATATGTTGCTACAAATTGCGCTCGATTTGGGTTTGCCCGGGCTGATATTGTGGCTAGGTCTATTCATCATCATCATTATTTTGTTAGTGCGCAGCCTAGGCAATCTACCAGCACCTCATTTTTTGCGAGGCGCGGCCCTGGGCTTAATCGCCGCCCAACTTGGTATGTTGGTCGCCAATCTTTTCGATTCAACCTTATGGGGCGTGGTGCGGTCTGCGCCATTTTTGTGGGCCATGTGGGCATTGGCGATAATGGTGTATCGTGAATCATCAGAATGCCGTCATAATATTGGCACTTCTTATCACCCATAAAGCCTTTTCAACGTTTCTCAAAAAGCCAGCAAGATGCTGGTGTTCCGGTATCGCATTTGCTTAAACTTATGTCACAAATTGCCCAAAATCTTGAACGTGTCAATATTCGCATCGCCGAAGCCGCCTTACGCGCCAAACGCGACCCAAATGAAATCACTTTGGTGGCGGTATCAAAAACGTTTCCGGCTGCCGATGTCACCAGTGCCATTTTTGCTGGGCAACGTCATTTTGGCGAAAACCGCGTTGAAGAAGCCCAGCCCAAAATTGCTGCGGTCAATGCCAGCCTCGCCAATATTCGGCTGGCCGCCCCGCCGGTGCAATGGCATTTGATCGGGCATGTACAGTCACGCAAAGCCAAAGACGCGGCAAATGGCGACTTTGCGCTTATTCATTCGGTCGATTCACTTAAACTGGCACAAAAACTGGCCAGCACTAAGCAAACGGCCGGGAATTTATCGCCACAACCCATCTTGCTGCAATGCAATGTCAGCGGCGAAGCATCGAAAGAAGGCTTTGATTTAGCCAGTTGGGAGTATGCCCCAGCCAAATTAGACCTTTTTTTAAGCAGCGTCGTCCAAATTACAGCCTTAAGCACTCTGCAAATTCGTGGCCTCATGACCATTGCCCCAATTGTGGCCGAGCCAGCGCAAGCCCGCCCCATCTTTGCCAGTTTGCGTTTGCTACGCGACAAGCTGCAACATGCATTGCCAACCGTCGATTGGTCACACCTCTCTATGGGCATGAGTGACGATCTCGAACCCGCCATTGCCGAGGGTGCAACCATTATTCGCGTTGGTCGCGCCATTTTTGGCGGCAGAACAAAATAATGGTTAATGGTTAATGATCAATGGTTAATGTGTAGCTACACATTAACCATTGATCATTAACCATTAACCATTAACCACTAATCATTATTTTGAATTTTCAACTTCTAAGCACCGTTCAAACGATAGCAACACGCCACCACACCCCCATTTTGTTGGTGGGCGGGGCTGTGCGCGATTGGTTATTGGACAAGCCCGTGCACGATTACGACATTGGGGTGCAGGGTGATGTTATCCGCTTGTCGCGCAATATTGCCAACCAACTAAATGGCGCATTTTATGTGATGGATGCCGAACGCGGCACCACGCGAGTGATTTTGCCAGACACCGTGCTCGATTTTGCCGCCTGCCGCGGTAAAACATGGGAAGAAGATTTACGTGCCCGTGATTTCACCGTCAACGCCATCGGCTTTGATTTAGCAAAATGGGTCGCAACCCCCAATCCAAAATCCCCAATCCAAAATCCCCAATTTCTCTTTGACCCACTCAACGGCTACGATGATTTAACACAAAAAAATATTCGCATGTGCGCCCCCGCCGCCATTAGCGATGACCCCGTGCGAGCGTTACGCGCCATTCGCATGGCAACAGTGTTGCAAGCCACACTTGCACTCGAAACACAACAGGCCGTTTTAAACGTGCGCTTGATCAATGACAAAATTAGCATCGAACGGCTGCGGGATGAATTGATGAAAATTTTGGCCTTGCCCGATGCCTTGCCCGCCGTGCAAAACTTAATGTCATTTGGGTTGTTGCCGCAACTCTTACCTAATTTGCTCTGGCAAGCTGACCATAACCTCAATCAAGCGCTACGCCCACTCGCTAGCCATGTGGGGCTAAATGAGGCGCTGCACAAACAATTAAACCAAGCAACAGCCAATGAACGCACCCGATTGGCTATTTTGCGGCTGACCGTTTTATTGTTTCAGGCCGCATCTACCAATATTGCACTCAAGTTGGCACAAACACTACGCTTGAGCAACGACGAAAATCTGCAAATTCGCCATGTGCTGACCAAAATGCCAGCAGTTGCCGACATTTTGGCGCAATCGGGGCTAGCACAAGAGCAATTGTTATATCGTTTTATTCAACAAACTGGCCAATGTGCGCCAGAAATTTTTTGGTTGGCCCAACTGCAATCCCCAAATTTAAAAACGCATTTTCTCATCGAACGCTATTTTGCCCACTATGCGCCCGATCTCGCCCCGCCCCCCCTGTTACAGGGCAGTGATTTGATCGAGATGGGCTACAAACCCGGCCCCATCTTTGGGCGCTTGCTTGATGCGGCCCGCGAAGCGCAAATGGTTGGGCAAATTCACACCCGTGATGAAGCTATTGCGTTGGTAAAGACGCTGGCATGAAATGCGCCACGCAGAAATCGGGTTACTTGCAGAAACCCGATTTCTAAATGAAAGCTTTCTGCTAAGGGACAGACGTGCGGGTGGGCAATGGCACTGGGTGCGGCGACGGCACAATCGGGGCTGGGGTAGAAGCGACGGGCGGGCGTGTCACAGTAAGCACGGGGGGTGATGTTGGCGGCGGCTGTGTTGGGGGGCGTGTAACCGTTAATGCAACTGCGGTTGCGGTTGCGGTTGGGGCTGGTCGCGTTGGGGTTATTACCGGCGGGGGCGGAGGCGTGGCAGATGGCAACGGCTTGGCTGTTGGGGCCGGTGTTCTGGTTGGCACGCGAGTAGGCACACGGGTTGGCGGACGGACAATGGGTGGGCGCGGCGTAAGAATGACACGCGGTGTTGGGGTATCCGTGGGTTCTACTACAACCGTTACTAACACCACATTGCGAGTTGGGGTAACAATCACTACCGTTGGCAAAACAATCGGCGTATTTAAAACCAAGGGGGTATCGGTGGGCGGCGATGTTACCGTGTTGGATATCACCACCCCAATCGGCACAGGGGTTGGACGAACCCCACCCAACGACGACACAACATTCGACAACCCGATACGCCCTAAAATGACATTAAACCAATTGGTACTGAGGCCCAGCACAACGCACCCAGTCATCAACGCCGCCACGACCCATAACCACCAGACCCGCAATGATTTACGCGGAGCAGCATTTTTAGGCGATGTTGTGGGTGCTGTCACCACCGATGGCTCGATTTTGGCTGGGGCAGAAACAGCCGCTGGCATTGTAACTACCTGTGCCGCCTCTTTTGCCGCAATAGGCGGCACAGGTTCGGGCAAAGGTGCTGCCACTGGCTCAATCTTTGCCCCGTTTGCTATCGGTTTGGCAGGCGGGATCGACGCTGCGGCAGCGGCGGCACTATTTACAACAGGTTTGGGGCGAGCAGTGGTTGACGCAGCTTCAATCGGCAACTCAATCGGCTTAATGGGCGCAAGCGAATGATATCGATCCCCTTTAAACTCCTGATTTGACTGCTCAATGGCGCGTTGAAATAAATTAGCAAATTCGCCTGCCGAGGCAGGGCGCTTACTCGGCGATTTTGCGATTGCCGATAGTACGACACTACAAATTAATTTGGGGACAGCGGAGTTAATCTCACACAAATGCGGCGGCGGGTCATCCATCTGCATCCGCGCAATCGCAATTTCGTGGTCGCCGGTAAAGGGTTGTCGCCCCGTTAACACATGAAAAGCTGTAATGCCCAGCGAATAAATATCGCTGGCGGGTGTCAATTCAAGCTGCCCAGCGGCTTGCTCGGGCGACATATAGTAGACTGAGCCAATCCGGGCATCGGTAGCCGTAAATGCCGTCATACCGTCTAATTTTGCAATGCCAAAATCGGCCAACATGGCACGCCCATCTGAACGCAATAAAATATTGGCGGGTTTTACATCACGATGAATCACCCGTGGCTGATGGATAAAATGCGCATGGTCTAGGGCCTTGGCGACATCGAGCAAAATGGGCAAAAATTCTTGTGGGCTAAGCGGTTGGGAACGCAAACGCCGCTCAAGTGAGTCACCGGCAATGTAATCCATGACAATAAAGGGCGTGTCATCCTGCATGCCATAATCGATCACACGCACAATATTAGGGTGGTTAAGTGAAACACCTAACGCGATTTCATTCTCGAAACGCCGTCGTGAGATGCTATTTTTGGCATGGCGCTGAGCCATAATTTTGATAGCGACAATGTTGCCAGCCGGGCTTGTCGCCCGATAAGTTGTCGCCATGCCCCCACGACCAACCTCAACCAAGTTGGTATACCCCCGAAAGTTACGCATTGCTAGCTTACAGTGTACACGATTTCGTTCTAAGCAGTCATTAAACCTGTGGCTTTGCCAACATAATTCATACCAAAAACTTAGATTCATCTATAAACGAATCATCGTATACTCACAAGTGTTTAGCGATATAAAAGTATCTTCTCAACAATTCGAGATAAACCAAAAAATTTAATATCGAAATCACGCTATGGCCTTTGGGAGTGGACAAAACTCCTCTCCCCAAAAGCCATAGCGTGATTTTGACGAAAATTTACCCCGTTTTATTGAGAAGATGCGTATAAAAGGAGAAATGACGATATGAGTAAATCGATGCGCGTATTAATTGCGGATGATGAGTCTATTATTCGAATGGGGTTGCGAGCCATTTTGACTGACCTTGGGCATACAGTCATCAGCGCATCAGATGGTGTCGAAGCCGTCACGTTAGCGCATCGTGACCCGCCCGATATCGCCCTATTAGACATTCGTATGCCGTTTCGCGATGGGCTAGAGTCGGCCAGAGAAATTGTTAAACTGCGCCCAATTCCAATTATTATTTTAACCGCTTTTAGCGACACGGCCTTGTTAGATCAAGCCGCATCAATTCCAGTGCAAGGTTATTTGGTAAAACCCGTGAAACGTGATGATTTGATCGCTGCCATGCGCATGGCAGTCGCTACTTTTGGCGAAAAACGTGAATTAAAGGAAAAAGTAGACGAATTAGAAGAAAAACTGACCTCACGCAAATTGATCGACCGCGCCAAAGGGGTATTGATGAAAGAGGGCATGACCGAAACCGAGGCTTATCACGAAATTCAAATTCGCGCCCGTTCACGCCGCACCACCATGAGCCAAATTGCGCAAGAGTTAATTGGGGTGAAAGTTCAGTAGGACTGTAATCAGTAGTCAGATAATTTTTGATCTGACTACTGACTACTGGCTACTGTCGCCCGATAAACAAAAAAATGCGCTGCAGCCGCACCAACAACGATGATCAGCAACCAAGTTGCTGACAACGCCCATTGCGTCAGCAAAAGGCCCATTGCCAATAAGATAATATGGCAAAGCGCCCCAATTTTTGGGGGAATATCAATAGGTGCAAGCGTGTTATTGCCGCTATACAAATGAGGCAACAACACCCAAAATAAAGGCCACGCATACGCCACATAGCGCCCAACCGTGTTGCCCAGCATTGGCGCAATCGCAAATGAAATGATGCCATAAACCAAAGCCAATTGCGCGAATAATGGCAACGATTTCCACAAACTTGAAAACGGCTGTGCCCGCAGCCCGGCCAGCAGTAAGGTGGGCGCAATGCCAAAGGTGGTCAGCATCAATGCCAACGTGTTGAGCGGATTCTCGATAAACACACCACAAATTTTGACGGTGCGAATACCGCCCGTAGGCAACCAAGTCGGCAGTTGCAAAATGGCGGCTGGCACAGCACAAAATTCAAGCACAGCCGGGTTTGTTTCGCGCCAAAATGCCTCTGATGTGTTCGCCAACAATGGCACGCCCAATACATTCCACACAAAATTGATGGGAATGCGCGACACTGTATAAAGCAATGGGTTGAGGCCATGTAAACTTGGTTTAGCCATGCCCGATAACAAGCTGGCAAAAAACAAACCAATTAAGATGATTTCTGCCGAGCCAATCGCAATTTCGCGCTCATGCCAACGCCATGCCAACACCATTAAACACGCAGCCAACAAATAAGTAGACTCGCGGGTGAGAAATAACAAAGCCAATAACCCCAATGCCCATGCGCGGCGATGTTGCTTTAAGGCCACCAACAAGGCGACCAACAAGCCCGCATAAAACAGATCATGAATATAGATACTGCGAAATAAATTAAGCAAGGCTGGGCTAAATAATATTACAAACAGCCATAAAGGCTGCTGCGGCAAATCGATGGGGAATATCAACAGCAAAAAAGCCACAAAAACCCCCAGCGATAGCAACGCTAACAGGGCAAATGATTGATCGAGCGAAAGCCAAGCCCCAAAGGTAAGCACCCGTGCCAAAAACGGGTGTAATACACGCGGGGCAAATGGCCGCTCGACCTCGCCAATGCGCCCTTGCGCCATCAGCACATATTGGTCACTATCGGGCGTGATTTTAATGACCGACAGCCATGCACCTGCTATAACGATGAGGAGCATCGCCGTAATGATGATCAGCCAGCGTGATGAAAGGTATCGAGAGCGCAATGCATCCATTTTGTTTTGACAAGTTTTCGCCAATTTCACGATACCCACCGCTGCCTATAGCAGAGGTAGGTATCGTGAAATCGGCATACATCTTTTTTAATGTGACATTGTCAAGCTACTCACCCCAGTATAAAATACCAACATCATGGCAAATGTGGATCTGAACGAAATAGGCAAACGTGCCAAAGCCGCCGCAACGATGCTGGCACAGGCTTGCACCCAAACCAAAGACAAAGCATTACTCGGCGTAGCCGAGGGATTAATACAACAGCAAGATGCAATTTTGGCGGCTAACACCATCGACATCGACCAAGCCAAGGCCAAAGGCTTGGCCCCGCATCTTATCGAACGTCTCACCTTGTTCCCGACACGCTTGCAAGGCATTGCCAATGATGTGCGGCACGTAGCGGCAACCCCCGACCCAGTCGGCGAAGCATTTGACCACAGCGTCACCGCCAACGGGCTGCGGCTACACAAACGCCGCATCCCACTCGGGGTGATTGGGGTCATTTATGAATCGCGCCCCAATGTCACCATCGATACAGCCGTTTTAGCCATTAAAAGCGGCAATGCTGTCATTTTGCGCGGTGGCAGCGAAACCCTAAATAGCAATCGCGCCTTGGTGAATGTGATTCATAGCGCTTTGCAAAACGCCGGCTTGCCCCTCGATGCAGTACAATTTATCGATGATGCCGACCGCGCCCGTGTCAGCGAATTATTGCGGCTCGATGAATATGTTGATCTCATCATCCCACGCGGCGGCAATGGGCTGCATCAATTTTGCCGCAAAAATGCTTCGATCACTGTCATCACCGGCGGGATTGGGGTTAACCATTTATTTGTCGATGACAGCGTCGCTGGCGCTAGCGCTGTCGAGATTATTTTTAACGCCAAGACCCAACGCCCCAGCGTCTGCAATACGCTCAGCACCTTGCTTGTACAACGTGACATCGTTGCCACATTTTTGCCCTTAGTTGCCCAAAAGCTGGATAGCAAGCAAGTCGCGTATCGTTGTGATGCTGAGTCTCAAATAATGTTGACACAACAAGGGCGCACAGTTTTATCGGCCACCCCCGAAGATTTTGACACCGAATGGCTAGAATTAACCCTAAATGTAAAAGTAGTTACAGGGTTAGATGAGGCCATCGATTTCATTCAACAACATAGCTTACAACATTCTGATGGCATTTTATCGAACAAAGCAAATGACGTGGCGCGATTCTTGAATGAAATCAATTCATCGGTCGTGTTTGCCAATGCCAGCACCCGCTTTAACGATGGGGCGCAATTTGGCTTAGGGGCCGAGGTTGCCATTAGCACCCAACGCATTCATGCGCGTGGGCCAATGGGTTTACGCGAACTCACCAGTTATAAGTGGATTTGCGAAGGCAACGGGCAGGTAAGGCCATAACAAACACAATGCTTAGTGCGCGTCTGAGAATGCATACGAAGCACTGCTAAAACCTGTAAATCAACACTTCTCACAACCTTCAAATTAGTATACAATATCCTCTGGATACACAACCCACTCGTCATAATTTTAAGATCGAGGAGAAAAAGACAAATGAAACCATCCAAATTACAAGGAAAATTATCCCGCCGAAAGTTCCTAATCATAGGCGCTAGCGGCGCGGCAGCAACAGCACTTGCCAGTTGTGCCGCCCCCACCGCTGCACCGGCTAAACCAGCCGAGCCAGCGAAACCTGCTGCACCTGCCGCGACCGCTGCCCCCGCAGCCCCAGCCGCACCCGCTAAGGCCGCTGCAAAAGTATCATTTTTGGCATGGGGCGATAGCTCCGAGTTACCAGCCCATGAAAAATGGCTGGCACTCTACAAAACCAAGAAACCCGATGTCACTGTCGAAATCACCCCAGTGGCTGACCCGGGCAACAACTTTTATCCTAAGCTACAAACCAGCATCGCTGGCGGCGCTACCCCCGATATTGCCTCATTCCAAGGTTGGGAATGGCAACCCTATGCCGCCAAAGGCGCATTGGCAGAAGTGGGCGATTTGGTCAAGCGTGACAAATTAGATGCGTTTGCAGATGCCGCTGGCGTGAAATTGAGCACCCAATACAAAGACAAGCTGTATATGGTTCCGCTGCAACTTGCCAGCATGGTCATGTTCTATTCAAAGAAGGTTTTCGATGAAGCCGGTGTGAAATACCCCACCAACGATTGGACCTACGATGAATTTATTGACCTCGCCAAAAAACTAACCAATAACAAGACCGGTGCCGAAAAACGCTTTGGGATCCAAGCCAACGGTGGCTGGTTCCGCGATATTCATTGGATTCGCGGCACGGGCAAGACCGAATTCGACAGCATTGTTGACCCCAAGAAATCGCAATTCAACCAACCCGAAATCGCCAACATTATTCAGAAGGTTGCCAACGATTGGTATAACTTGGACAAGATCGCCCCAACCCCAGCCGATGGCGCCAACGGGGCCAACCAAATCACCACAGGCAATGTGGCGATGAAGTATGAAGGCCCTTGGTGGTTCCCCTCCATGATGGCCAAGAAGCTGCAAGATGAGGGCAAGTCATACCCATTTGATGTGGTATTGATGCCCAAGCAACAAGATGCCAGCCGCCCCCATCGCGCATGGGCCGAAGGTGTGGCCTTGATGAAAGGCAAGAATGAAGCCGCCGCATGGGATTTCATCAACTTTATGTCCCAACCCGAAGGCAATAAGGTGTATTCAGAAACCTCAGGCCGTATGCCAAACACATTCGCCCTCATTCAAGATTGGTGGCTACCCACCATGGAGAAGAATTTTGGCGTGAAGAACGGCAAGGTATTCATTGATGCCTTCAAAGCTGGTCAGTTGGATGTGGTGGGTCTGGTCCCACGCAGCAAGATTTGGCCACAAGCCGTCAAGCCATTGGCATGGGATAAACTCATCGCCGGAACAGCCAAAGCCAGCGATGTACTCGCTGAGGTGGATAAGGCTGTGCAAAAGATGTTGGACGAAGCCAAGTAATTTTGGTGGCAATAAAGACGTAACGTCCAATGCGAATGTTATATTCCACGCGAACAAAAACCTAAATTTGCGCTCGTGTGGCGTGTGATTACTTATGACCTATTAACCGCTAGAGTGACTGTCAACTGATGGCAGATTACCCTAGCGGTTAATTTTTACACCTTATCTTGCCCATGTCACATTAAAAAAGACATATGCCGATTTCACAACACCCCACATCAAATTTATTTATGACAAATTCCAAACGTATCCCTTGGCGCGACTGGCTGGCTGGCTATTTATTCGCTTCGCCCTTTATTATTGGTTTGCTGGTGTTTGTGGCATACCCTATCGGCTATGCCCTATGGCTAGCATTCCAAAAAACCGACCTCGATTTTGGCGGCTTAACCACTAAATTTGTAGGATGGGCCAATTTTGAGAAGGTTTTTACCGATCCAATCGCACAGCAGGCGCTCTATAACACAGCCTATTACACGGTTTTTGCGGTACCGCTGCAACTCATTTTTTCTTTTTCGTTGGCCATGATGTTGACCCAACCCTTGCGTTTCCGCGATTTTTATCGGGCCGGGTTTTATTTGCCCATTATTGTGCCCGTAGTGGCAAGCGCCGTGGTCTGGCAACGGGTATTTCACCCCGATTATGGTATTTTGAATGATTTTTTAAGTTGGTTTGGGGTTCCGGCACAAAAATGGTTGTTTGACAAAAATTTAGCCAAACCGGCCTTTATTTTCATGTCGTTGTGGCAAATTGGTCGCCAAATGGTGATTTTTATTGCCGGATTAGGCAATATTCCCCAATCGTTGCTCGAAGCGGCTAGCATTGATGGCGCAAACGCATGGGATCGCATTACCAAAATCACTTTGCCCCTCATGACCCCGCTCATTTTTTACAATTTGGTCATTGCCATTATTGCCTCATTTCAAATTTTTACCCCAGCCCTCATCATGACCGACGGCGGCCCCGAAAACAGCACGCTATTCTCAGTGTTGAATATTTACCGCGAAGGTTTTCTATTTTTTAACATGGGCTATGCCAGCGCATTGGCGTGGGAGCTATTTGTCATCGTGATCGGTTTCACCATCGCCCAGTTTTATATTTCACAACGTTGGGTGTATTACGAGGAATAAACATGAGCATAAACAAAAAAACACGCCAGTTGCTTAGCCTCACGGCTTTGCAAATTTTTGCTACCTTACTCGTCCTCACTTTTCTAATGCCGACCCTCTGGATGATTTCATCCTCATTTAAGTCAAGCACCGAGATCTTTGTCGTGCCGATTAAATGGATTCCCGATAGCCTGCGTTGGAAAAATTATGTTGATGCCTTTACTCAGCCCGCGCTGCCCATGTGGGACTTTATCAAAAATACCGTCATGGTCGTCACGGTTTCATTATTGGGCACAATGGTGTCATCGGTGATGGTGGCCTATAGTTTTGCACGGCTGCAATGGCCCGGTCGCCGTCTATTTTTCGGCATCATGATTGCCACACTCATGTTGCCCGGCATCATCACTTTGATCCCGCGCTTCATCATGTTTAAAGATTTTGGCTGGATCAACTTAACCATCCCAATCATCGATGTTTATTTCCCATGGCTACCGCTGGTCGTGCCGCCTTGGTTTGCTGGCACTGGGTTATATGTGTTTTTGATGTATCAATTTATGCGCGGCATCCCCGATGAATTGGATGAAGCCGCCAAGATGGATGGCGCAAACCGCGTGCAAATCCTCACCCGCATTTTGCTGCCCTTGTGCAAACCAGTGCTCGCTACCATCGCCGTATTCGGGTTAATTCAGTATTACAACGAATTTATGGAGCCGCTCATTTACCTAAGCAAACTCGACAGTTGGGTCTTGGCGCTTGGCATTCGGGCCTTTAACGACACCAATGTGCAAAATTGGGAATTGGTATTTTCGGCCAGCGTCGTTATGTTAATCCCGGTGCTTGTTTTGTTTATTGTAGCCCAACGCTACTTCGTGCAAGGCATCGCCATGACCGGCTTCGGTGGGCGATAATCAAAGCGTTATTTTCCTTTAGGTTTAAAATAAACCTCAAATTATGGCAAGCAAAAACACCTTTCAATGGGACGACCCATTTTTGTTGAACGACCAATTGAGCGACGAAGAGCGCATGGTGCGCGATGCCGCCCGCGATTATTGTCAAGACAAGTTAATGCCGCGCGTGCTTGAGGCCAACCGGCACGAAAAATTTGATCGTAGCATTTTGAATGAAATGGGTCAGTTGGGGTTGCTAGGCAGCACGTTGCCCGAAGAATATGGCTGTGCAGGTTTAAACCATGTGTGCTATGGTTTGGTCGCCCGCGAGGTAGAGCGGGTTGACAGCGGTTATCGCAGCACCATGAGTGTGCAATCATCGCTGGTGATGTACCCCATTTATAGCTATGGCAACGAAACCCAACGCCGCAAATATTTGCCAAAATTGGCAACTGGTGAATGGGTGGGCTGCTTTGGCCTGACCGAGCCAAATCATGGCAGCGACCCGGGCAGCATGGAAACCCGTGCCACCAAGGTGGACGGCGGCTGGATTTTGCACGGCAACAAGATGTGGATCACTAATTCGCCCATTGCCGATGTGTTTGTGGTGTGGGCCAAGGCCTTTGGCGGCGGCGACAGCTTGGATGGCGACATTCGCGGGTTTGTGCTCGAAAAGGGCATGAAGGGGTTATCTGCGCCCAAAACCGAGGGCAAATTTAGCCTGCGTGCCAGCATCACTGGCGAGATTGTGATGGATGAAGTGTTTGTGCCAGATGAGAATTTGCTGCCCAATGTTAAGGGGCTAAAGGGACCATTTGGCTGTTTGAATAAGGCGCGTTATGGCATTTCGTGGGGCGCATTGGGCGCGGCTGAATTTTGTTGGCACGCGGCCCGCCAATATACGCTCGACCGCAAACAATTTGGGCGACCGTTGGCAGCCAATCAACTCATTCAACTAAAGCTGGCCAATATGTTGACTGAAATTTCGCTTGGGTTGCAAGGCACATTGCGGGTCGGGCGTTTGATGGATGAGGGTAAATCGACCCCCGAAATGGTATCGATTGTGAAGCGTAATTCATGCGGCAAGGCGCTCGATATCGCCCGCGTGGCCCGTGATATGCACGGCGGCAACGGCATCAGCGACGAGTTTCACGTCATTCGCCATGTTATGAATCTTGAGGCCGTCAACACCTACGAAGGCACGCACGACATCCACGCCCTCATTCTTGGCCGTGCCCAAACCGGCATACAGGCCTTTAGTTGAAAGTGCAAAGTGCAAAGTGCAAAGTAAAAAGTAGAAAGTGTTGTAATTTCTACTTTTTACTTTGCACTTTTTACTTTGCACTTTTTACTTTGCACTTTGCACTTTGCACTTTGCACTTTGCACTTTGCACTTTGCACTTTGCACTTTGCACTTTGCACTTTGCACTTTGCACTTTGCACTTTGCACTTTGCACTTTGCACT
>CAMDWA010000026.1 GCA_945877855.1 Thermoflexus hugenholtzii JAD2
CAAGCCGAAGTTAAGAGGGAAAATGGCAGTGAGATGTATAAGTATAGCAAAATCACTATGCTTCAAAAATTTAGCTTCGATCATTTTCTGGAGCAAATTGAATTAGGAAATATTTTGGTTGATTTTGATGCACGAACAGGTCATAACCACGGCACAAAATTTCGAATGCGCCAAAATTGTTTAAGTTCGCTTTATACTTTTGCAACTGTGATTATATAAATCGTGTTATTTTTGTAAGGACAAGACAATGTTTGAAATTGCAACTATCAAGCAAAAAAATAATTATTTTGCAACTCTTCCGCCATCTTGACCTTTACAAAAAAGCCAAAATTTTTTATAAAACCGCTACTTTTGCTACCATCTACTTACTGCGTTTCGCATTACGTTTGGGACAAAATATTTAAACGAGTTTGATGGTGGAATTACTGTTGCTGTTGCTGTCGCTATTGGCGTTTGCGTTGGTGTGGGTGTCTGGATGGGTGTTTGTGTCGGTGTTGGCGTTGGCGTCCCACTTGCAGTGACCATATTCACCCGCAACAAGGTGATTGAATTGGGCGCAAATGCATAGTTAAAGCGATTGCCGGTGCCGGTCTCGACCGATTGTGACGGCGCATTGCTTAAATCATCCGATGGGTTGCTTTGCCCATTAAACACAGCGCTTTGGGCGCTTAATGTGCCCGCCAATGCCACATCGCCCAAACCACCCGCCAACACCCCGCCCCCCGCAATGCTGATACTGCCTGTAACCACCCCGGCGCTTTTGTTGATAGCCAAGAGCGACAGGGTGCCAGCATCGACCCGCCCGGCATAAACACTCAGTGTCATGGCAGCATTGGCGCTATTGCTCACTGGCAGCCATGCCCCACCAAAACGCCGCCACAACACATAAGCATAATATTGTGGGCTGCGAGTTAAAGCGGCATCATTTTTTAACAAACCATAATCGGTGCCGTTACCAGCAGCCCCATTCATCATGTCCCATTGGTTCGCGCCAGCATAACCATTAACCATCATCTGCCCAATCGAATCGGCCACAAACAGGGCATTCACCATGCGCGTTAATAGTTGTCCATTGTCTTGATCTTGGGCCGATACCACATTAAACTCGGTGGCATGTAACGGAATATTGCGCCCAGCAGCTTGGCTTGTAAATAGCGTTTGCAAGCTGGTTTTGATGGGGCCATAGTGGGCTTGGGGCTTGGCTAAAATTTGGGCATAGCCCTCGACGGTGTTGGCAGGTGGGATGAAATAAGCATAGGGGTGAATACTGACAAAATCCATCACAGAACCGCCCGCTGCAATCACTTCTGTCATCCAATTGGCATATTCAGTGGGTGATTCATGCCCCACCGCCCCGACTTGAATGCTGGGATCAATCGCCCGCATGGCAGACCGCAATTCAAGATAACCCTCATGGCGTGCCGCGCCCGACCCAATGCCATTCATATATTGTGTGCCATCACAAGTCCAAGTCGTCTCCCAACCATAATTCACGCAATCTTGGTCGCCAGCCGTGCCGCCATAAATTTCATTGCCGATCTCCCACCATTTAATACCCAATGGTTGCACATTGCCATGATCGGCCCTTAATTGCGCCCAATGCCCTGCCGTATACCAATTGCTGCCGCGCACATCTGTGCCAATGACGGTGGTATTGGTAATATAACTATTAAAAAAGGCCACCGCCGCCGCTGCCTCACCCGCCGTCACATTGGCATTCATCACATACAGCCCCTCAGTATTGGTGGCCCGAATAACATTGATGAAATCAGTTGGACGGGCCGCCCATGTCCAATTACACGGCGTAGCCCCAGCCACATTTTGCCCCATTTCACAACTCAACCAGCCATAATCATCAGACCAACTGCCGCCCGGAATACGCAACTCACGAACGCCACTGGCGATAACACGGGCACGAAATTGGCTGTTGTTAAACATCGTTGGCCCCAACCATGCCGGTAAATTTGAGCCAAGCAGGGTGCTGGGCATCACTTGTGGGGCAGCGGCGGCATCGATAATAATATTAGCAGTACTGCCGGGTGCCGCAGGTGTGGGGCTGGCACTCGCACCACCACTGCCAATCAAGCGAATATCGTCTAAATAATAAGCCGCTGGCACACCACCGGCCCCTTCTTGCCAATTAAGCCGTGCCACCGCCGCCGGGTTGCCCAATTGCCCCCATGTCACACTATATTGCGTCCACGCGCCCAGCGGGGCAGTAAAATCAAATGGGTTGCTTGCACCGCCACCATCTGTGCTTTGAATATAAAACCGCACCGGGTTGCCATTGCCATATACCCAAAAACCAACCCCGCTGTAATCACTGGTATTGATGGCAGCGGGCGCACGCAACGAAGCCCCGGCCCAACCCGCGTTGTATTGCACCCGCAAGGCCGCGCCGCCACCATGCACAGGGCTATTATTGGCAAAATTCAAACTGCTGCTCCATGACCAATCTTGCCAATTGGTTGCAAGTGCATCATCATACACATTAAAATCACTCAATGCAATCGCAGGCCCCAAAACAAGACCGGGTGCAAACGCGGCCACAAATAATGCTAACGCGATGATGATATGCTTCATTTCTATTATTTTACGTCACCAATAATAAAAACATTATTATTCAAACTGTGCATTTGACCCCATTTGTCTAAGCGCCTGTTTATTAAAACAGTTTTTGCCGAACTAACTATCTGGTCTTTGAAGGCAAGGGCGTTGCTCTGGCATTCAAGGACCAGATAGTTAGTTCGACATTACATCATTGGGGTTTACCTCAGATTATTGGGAAGTCGTCATGATGGGTTATCACCTGGCAGGATGAATACCGCCTAAAGCGCTTGAAGCGCTTTAGGCGGTATTTTCACCTCAGATAATGACAAAGAAACAAAATTGTTTAAAAAACATGTTCTAAGTCTTTCTTTATTGAAGATATACTCACTAGGTGAGTATAATGTATTTCTATGTCACGGTTATCTGCGTTGGCTGAGTTATCACCAGAATACCCATTCTTAGGGTTGATTGCAATCAAATCAATGCATGGGTATGAACTCCATCAACGATTAAGCAATGAATTAGGGTTTGTATGGCAAGTTAGCCAAAGCCAAGCTTACGCAATTTTGGGACGCTTAGAAACCAAGGGCGATATTTATAGCGACCCTATCCAGCAAACGGGCTTACCAGCACGGCATCACCTACGTCTAACGCCACAAGGCAAACAACGTTTTACCGAATGGTTATATTTACCCAGCCCGTGTACACCGCGCCATATTCGAATGGAATTTGTAACCAAGCTCTATTTTTTAACGCATTTCAACCCGAATCATCTTGCAACGGCCATTCAATCGCAGCGTCTTGCAATTCAAAGCCGTTTGTATGGACTCAACCAGACCCTATTAACCATCGCGGCAGATGATCATTTTCGTCATTTATCTCTTTCAATGCGTATCAATCAACTTAATGCGTTGATGACGTGGTTAAACGATTGTGAAAATAAATTATGAAAAAATTTCTCTTTCCCCTTGCGACCCTTTTGTCGTTCGTCTTGGCCTTCACGGCCTGCAACCTGTCCCCTAAAACAACGCTCACCGTATTTGCCGCAGCATCACTCACCGATGCCTTTGGCGAAATTGGCACGGCTTTTGAACAAAGCAACCCCAATGTGACGCTACGGTTTAATTTTGCTGGCTCACAACAATTGGCACAACAAATTACCCAAGGCGCGCCAGCCGATGTCTTTGCCAGCGCTAACACCGCCCAAATGGAAATCGGCATTCGTAGCGGGCGCATCAGCCCAGCCACAAGCCATATTTTCGCCAAAAACCGCCTCATTGTCATCACCCCGCTCGACAACAAAGCCAATATTACTGCCCTTGATGGCTTAGCCAAACCCAGCCTAAAAATTGTCTTGGCCGACAAAGCCGTGCCAGTCGGCCAATATTCGCTCGATTTTCTGCAAAAAGCATCGACACAAGCCAAATTTGGCACAAATTATGGCCCAAATGTGCTTAAAAACGTGGTTTCTTATGAGCAAGATGTGAAAGCCGTGTTAAATAAAGTGGCATTGGGCGAGGCCGATGCTGGCATCGTTTACACCACCGATGCCGTCGGCCCAAATGCGGCTAAAATCCAACGTATCGAGATCGCCGATGACCTGAATACACTTGCCAATTATCCAATCGCCCTCCTCAACGACAGCAAAGCACCCGCCACCGCCCAACAATTTGTCGATTTTGTCTCATCAGCCCGCGCCCAAAGCATTTTGCGCCAATATGGCTTTTTACCATAAGGTTAAATTTTCAAACTATCGTGAGATCACCCAACACCCCAAGGCAAAAAATTGATCATGCCGCCGCCCCTTTTTTAATGGTGGGGTTAGCGCTGGTCGTGTTATTTGCCTTGCCGTTGGTTATTGTGATTTGGCATGGCCTCGGGGCCGATTTTATTAGCCACATCAGCACACCCACTGCCCTACAAGCCTTACGGCTGAGTCTTATCACGAGCCTGATTAGCTTGGGCATTTGCATCTTCTTTGGCACCCCCTTGGCCTATGGGCTAGCGCGTTGGCGGTTTCGTGGGCAGCATCTGCTCGAAACTTTAACCGATTTACCAGTGGTGTTGCCACCGGCTGTGGCTGGGGTGGCGCTGTTGCTCACCTTTGGGCGGCGTGGGGCGTTGGGGCCTTGGCTGGCTGAATGGGGCATTGCGCTGCCTTTCACCACCGCCGCCGTCATCATGGCCCAAGTGTTTGTGGCTGCGCCTTTTTATGTACGCACAGCGCGTCTGGGCTTTGCCGCCATTGATCGGCATTTTGAAGAAACCGCCTTGGTCGAAGGGGCCAATGCATGGCAAATTTTCAGCAAAATCATGCTGCCACTTGCCGCCCGCCCCATTCTCAGCGGCATTATTTTGGCCTGGACCCGCGCCCTCGGTGAATTTGGCGCGACCATCATGTTTGCTGGCAATTTAGAAGGGGTGAGCCAAACCATGCCCTTAGCCATTTATATCGGGTTCGAGCGCAATTCTGAGATTGCGCTAGCACTTTCCATCGTCCTCATCACCCTTTCGGGCAGCCTCATGTATCTCCTGCGCGTCGTCGAAGATCAATCGAAGCAAGAATAGGTGGGTTATCTTAACTTTATGCCGATCTTAGTATGCCAGCCAAGCTACGCTTGGCTGGCATACTAAGATCGGCATAAAGTTAATTTCTTGGTGAGATACTACACACTATTGACATTTACAATCTTTAGGATTTAATACGAACTTAACATTACAACCTTATGCTTATGCCGAAATCTGTCATGTGATAGCAAGATGGTGATTTCATAAAAAATCTGTTTTTCGCTCTATGTTCAAATGACACATGAGAGGTCTGAAAAAAATCAAAAAGGAGAACTATGCAAAACAAACTGACCCGCCAAATGACAGTTGCCGCATGTGCTGCCCTACTATTAGCAGCCTGTAGCACCCCAACTGCCACCCCTGCACCGGCTGCACCCAAACCAGCCGCCCCAGCCGCAACAACCGCCCCAGCCGCCGCTGCCCCAGCCGCAACCGCTGCACCGACGATCCCCACCGTCGCCCCAGCCCCTGCCGGCAAGAGCAATGTCACTATTTATCTGGATGCCGACACCAATATCACCGACTGGTATAGCAACAAACTCATCCCTGAATTTGAGAAGAAATTCCCACAATATAAAGTGACAATGATCAACGCCAAGGGCGTTGGCAGTGGCATGCGTGGCATCGCCGACCGTGTTTTAGCCGCCAAACAGACCAATAATGACCCACAAGCCGAAGTGCTTGAGTATGACGTGCGCGGCTACCCCGAAGCCATTAAAGAAAATTTGTGGGAGAAATTGGATGCCAATAATGTGCCAAATGCAAAGGGTGTATTGCCGGCTGCCTTCGTCAGCGATCTAAACATGCCTTATCGTGGCTCACAAGTATTGTTGGCCTACGATAGCGCCAAGATCAAAGATGCCGACGTGCCACGCACCTTCCCCGCTTTGCTCGAATGGGTCAAGAAGAACCCCGGGCAATTCACTTATGGTCGCCCCGATAAGGGTGGTAGCGGTGGCAACTTTGTCATTCGCGCCATTCACGAAGTAACCGGCAAAGACCCCAGCAAATTCCAAGGCAGCGAGCCAGATCCCGCTTTGGTCAAAGAATATGACAAGGCGTGGGAATTGCTGCGCAGCATTCACGAATCGACCTATGACAAAGGCAGCTATCCCGCTGGCAACCAACCCGCCCTACAATTGCTAGCCAATGGCAGTGTCAACATGGTCAGCGCTTGGAGCGATCAGGTCATCATTAATATCGACAAGGGGGTGTTGCCCGCCACCGTCAAAATGGCCCAATTCACCGACCTGCCGATGTCGGGTGGCTATGCCCAATATGCCATCCCCAGCAATTCACGCAACAAGGCCGGGGCCTTGGCCTGGGTGAATTGGATGTTAGAGCAAGATCGCCAAGTCGATGTCATCAAGAGCCTCGGCGGTTTCCCCGCCCTCACTTGGGACAAATTCTCCAAGGATTTGCAACAACAATATAACAGCGTTGTTACCGACAAAGTACCCTCTTGGCCGGGTGGCAAGTGGGATGCTGAACGCAACAAAGGCTGGTATGAGAAAGTCGCTACCAATATTAAACCTTAATAAAGACAAGTAGCAGGTGGCAGGTGGCAAGTGACAAGTGGCAAGTAGCAAGTAGCAAGTAATCGTTTTACTCAGCACTTTCCACTTTCCACTTGCCACTTGCTACTTGCCACCCGCCACTTCGCATTTATGGCGACACGCTCACGTTATCTTAATACCTTGTTCGCTGGCTACGCCCTTATTGCGCCGCCATTGATTATTTTAGTCTTACTTATTTTTTACCCGGCAGGGCAGGCCATTGTGCGAACTGTAATGACCGACCAAGAGGTCGGCATCACAGCCGGATTAACCCTCGACCGTTATTTCAATTTTTTTGCCGATCCCATCGCCCGCAGCAATTTGTGGTTTACCATTTGGGTTACGGTGGTCACCACCGCCTTATTATTTTTGGTGTGTTTTCCACTTTCGCTTTATTTGCGTTTCTCAAACAGCCGCATTGCTGGCATCGTTCAAGTATTAGCGCTCTTCCCACTATTTGTGCCGGGGGTGATTTTAGCCTTTGCCCTCATTCGTTACCTTGGCCCACGTGGCACGGTCGATACGTTTTTGCGCATTGTCTTTAACTACACTGGTTTTGTCACGCCCTATCTCAAACCATCCGGTATTATCTTTGCCTTGGTATGGGATCACATTCCCTTTACGGTGTTGGTGTTAACTGCAGGGTTGCGCCAAGTAGAAGACTCGGTGATTGAGGCAGCCCGTGATGTCGGGGCCAGTGGCCTGCGCGTGTTTTTTCAAATTGTGTTGCCCCTTATTCAACGCCCATTACTGATCGTATTTTGTTTAAATATGATCGGTATTTTTGGCTCATTTACCATCCCTTATTTGCTTGGCCCAGCCGCCCCACAAATGATGGGCGTGTATATGCAGCAAACTTTTACCGATTATCTTGACCGAAGCGGCGCGGAAACACAAGCCGTATTGTCATTTTTAATTTGCTCAGTGATTGGGGCTTTATATGTGCGCACCGTCACTCGCCGCCGAGGAGAACGCGCATGAAGATTGACCCTACACCCGCCTATCGCCAGCCAACTATTTTCGGGTATCGCATTTCTACTCGCACCTTACGACGTGAGGCCTTTGGCATTTTTGCCCTTGTCGCGCTCACGCTCATCATTATTGGCCCCATGATGACTGTGTTTTTGTGGGCCTTTGCCGAGCGTTGGCGGCAACCCGCCTTATTACCCACTGAGTGGGGGCTAAGTTACTGGTATGAAACGCTCGCCCGCAACGATATCACCAGCGCCATGCCCATGAGCTTAGGCTTAGCCCTCACAGTGACAGCATTATCGGCAATTATTTGTTTACCAGCGGCCTACGCCTTCGCCCGCATCAATTTCCCGGGTCGGCAAGGGCTGCTATTATCATTTTTGGCGGTCAATGCTTTCCCACGTTTTGGCCTCTATGTCACCATCGCCGTGGTTTTCTTTCGTTTAGGTTTGGTTGGCACCCTCCCCGGGGTTATCCTCATCCAACTGGTCAACACCTTGCTCACGATGATCTGGATCCCAACTAGCGCCTTTCAAAATATTGACCGTGCGCTCGAAGAGGCTGCGTTAGATGTGGGTGCGGGCCGCCTGCGGGTGTTCTTTCAAATTACATTGCCCCAAGTATTTCCAGCCCTCGCGGCTGCGTTGCTGCTCACTTTCGTCTCAACCTTTTACGAGGCCCAAGGGGCGCTCATCATCGGCATCCCCGGCATTCGCACCATGGCCGTGCTGATGTATTCATACATCAACAATCAAATTGTGGTGCAATATGGCGCGGTCATTTCGCTCATGTTGTGGCTGCCATCCCTCGTTCTGCTCTCGTTCGCCCAAAAATTTCTGCGCGGCAATACCGTCAGCTCAGGATTTGGAGTGTAGCAAGTTGAGCGTTGAGCGTTGAGAGAAATCAACTCTTAACGCTCAGCCCTTAACCCTCAACCCTTAACTGTTTCATGCCTACCTTAGACCTCATCAACCTTCGCAAACAATTTGGCAGCGTCACTAACCCAGTTGTGGCGGTCAATGACCTCAATATTAATGTCGCTGATGGCGAATTTTTGTGCATTCTCGGCCCAAGCGGCTGCGGCAAATCGACCGCTTTGCGCATGGTGGCGGGCTTCGAAGAGCCAAGTGGTGGCGATGTGCAAATTGACCAACAAAGCATTGTCAATATGCCACCCAACAAACGCCCAACCGCAATGGTGTTTCAAAAATATACCTTGTGGCCCCACATGAAGGTTTATGACAACATCGCCTTTGGGTTAAAACTGCGACACTTGCCCAAAAACCAAATCGACCAAGAGGTGCAAGCCTCGTTAGAATTGGTCGGTTTGGGCAAATATGGTGATCGCTACCCCGCGCAATTATCGGGCGGTGAACAACAGCGCGTTGCCATTGCCCGTGCTTTGGTGCTAAAACCCAAAATTTTGTTATTAGATGAACCATTTTCGAACCTCGATGCCTTGTTGCGCGTCAGATTGCGTGAAGAATTACGCCAAATTCAGCGCAATCTCAAAATTACGGCTGTATTTGTCACTCACGATCAAGAAGAGGCGCTCAGCCTCGCCGACCGTATTGCGGTAATGAGCAAAGGCGAATTACAGCAGCTCGACAAACCGGCCACCATTTACGCCCGCCCCAAAACCCTATTTGTGGCCGATTTTATTGGCGCAATGAATATGCTTGACGGTGAAGTGAGTGGCGGTGTGGTAAAAGTGGGCAACCAACGGCTACCTGCCCCCGCCGAATGTGTTGCCGCACCTGCCAAAATCGCCATTCGCCCCGAAGACGTGACTGTAACCCAAACTGGCGAAGGCGCTTGGCACGGGCGCATTACCCAAGTGAGTGATTTGGGCCATTACCGCAAAGTGTTTGTGCAATCGCCCGATTTGGGCATGCTAAAACTCTATTTGCCAAAATCGGTTGAGGTAAATGATGGCGAAATGATTACCTTTAAGCCCACTCGTTTTCTCATATTTCAAGGGCCATTGCCCCCATTTGAGGTGAAATTATGAGCCAATTTTCAATTGTGGCGCATCGCGGCGCGTCAAGTTATGCCACCGACAACACCCTGACCTCGTTTCGCCTTGCCAAACAACAGGGTGCACACATGATCGAAACCGACATCCGGCGCACGCTCGACGGCAAAGCCTTGGTATTTCACGACACCACCATTCCCATCCCCGGCGAATGTGAGCAACGGGTCGAGCGCTTGACGCTAGATACCTTGCTCAAAATCCCGCTCGCCAATGCTGAACGGATTCCCCAATGGGAAGAGGTGATCGCGCTATGTGTTGAGCTTGACATGGGCATCTATGTTGAGTTTAAAGACACCGATGCCGCCGTGACAACTTATGTGGTGCAAACGTTGCAGGCGGCCAAATTGCTCGACCGTTGTGTGTTATTTGGGCCACGCCCCGACCATGTATTTTTTGCCAAACAGGTTGACCCCAACGCCCGCACCGCCTTTAGCTACCGCAATGCCAGCATCGATCCCATTCTCATCGCCCGCGCTTGTAATGCCGATGGTTTAAATTTGGCATGGGAAGATTACCTCGACCCATGCGCCCTGATTACGCCCGAATGGCTAGGACGGGTGCGGGCGGCTGGGTTGCGCATCATGAGTTGGCACGAGGAGCGTGAGCCGATTATGGCACAATTGGTCGCCATCGGCATCGAAGATCTATGCACCAATGACCCCGCCATGACGCGACGAGTGATTGAACGAGCACAACATTAAATATGATTAAACAATCCTTCTGCTTACCACTGTATCAACCTGCCAATATGACGCTGGTCGATTTGCTTAAAACCGCCAAAACCATTGGCTACCCAGCCGTTGAAATTTGGCAACGCAATCAAAATGGGGTGGCGTTTGACGAACTATGCGACGCAGCCCAAGCCGCCGGTTTGCGCATCGCCAGCATGTGCGGGCACTATACCCTGCGCGATGGCATGAACAAGCGCAGCAACCACGCCCGTATCATCGATGAGTTGCGTGTCAGCATCGAATTGGCCGCCAAACACAATATTTTGGGGTTGATTTGCTTTAGCGGCGATATTAACGCGGGCCAAAGCGACGAAGATGCGCGTGAAGCCTGCGCTGAGTGTATGCGCCAAATTGCGCCTTTTGCCGAAAAACACAAGGTATTGCTCAATATGGAATTGCTCAATAGCAAGGTTGACCATGCCGGATATCAATGCGATAGCACGGCTTGGGGGGTCGATGTATGCCAACGGGTGAATAGCCCAGCAGTCAAGTTGCTTTACGATATTTACCATATGCAAATCATGGAAGGCGACATCATTCGCACCATTCGTGACAATGTGCAATGGATTGGGCATATGCACACCGCTGGCAACCCCGGACGCTGGGATTTTGACGACCCTGATTTGCCTCAAGAGCTAAATTATCGCGGGGTTTGCCGCGCCATTGCCGCCACTGGCTATGATGGCTATCTTGGGCATGAGTTTAAACCCCAAGGCGATATTTTGACAGCGCTACGCTCGGCCCGGCAGATATGTGATGTTTGATTTTAAGTGATCTACATCACCTTGGTAAGGGCGAACAATTTTTTGCCAACTTCACCATATCCATCTGGCCTATGGCCAGATGGATATGGTGAAGTTGGGTAACCCTGGCTAACTGACCGCCACCAATGGCTTGGGTGGCGCATGGCGTGTGATGCGCATGACAAGCACGGCGGCACAAATGCCAAGAATGCCAGCCGCGACGAAAGCCGGGCCATAATTGCCGAGCATGTCGCGCGTCACACCGCCCAAATAAGCCGAAAGCGCTGCGCCAAGGCTATGGGCACAAAATGCCCAGCCATAAATGATGCCAGCATTACGGCGGCCAAATGTATCGGCAGCAATGGCGATGGTGGGTGGCACGGTCGAGATGTAATCTAACCCAAAGATAACCGCAAACACCGATAACCCCAGCGGATCGGTAACAAAGGGCAACAAAAAGAGTGACAACCCACGAAAGCCATAATAAAAAAATAATAACTTACGCGGGTCATAGCGGTCAGTCAACCAACCCGAAGCCAACGTGCCGACAAAGTTCATGCTGCCCAGCAAGGCCACCACACCCGCAGCCGTTCCTTGCGGGATGCCGCAATCGATGGCGTAAGGGATAAGGTGAGTGCCAATAATGCCATTGGTGGTAGCCCCGCAAATAAAAAAACTGACACATAACAGCCAAAAATCGGGGCTACGCACTGCCCGCGCCATCAGGCCGGTCTCTGCGCCAGCTTGCGATTTCGAAATCGGCGCAGTTGCGCCCAAGGGCAAAAGCCCGACATCGGCGGGGTCATCTTTGAACAAGAAAACGACGGGGATAAGCACGAGCAAAATAAACACACCCATCGCCGCGGTGCTGTTGCGCCAACCAAAGCTTAATAACATGGCGGTTAATACCGGCACAAATACCAATTGCCCAGCCGAGGTGGCGGCGCCAAAAATGCCAGTCACCAAGCCGCGATTTTTAACAAACCAACGGTTAGACACCGTTGCGCTTAACACCGAGCCAGCCAAACCACCGCTCAAGCCCAAAAAGCCGCCCCACATCACATTCAATTGCCACAATTGATTCATTTGGCTGCTGAGCAACAACGTCACACCCATCATCAGCAAGGCAATCACCGTCATACGCTTGGGGCCAAATCGCCCAACCAACATACCACCATATGGGCTAGTAATGCCAAGAATGATCAAACCCAATGACACCGCCACCGAAATCGCCGAACGACTCCAACCCATATCACTTTCGAGCGATACCATAAACACACTCGGCGATGAGCGAATGCCGAACGACACCAACAACACGATCGACGTGACCGCCACGACGACCCAACCGTAATAAAGTTTTTGCGTAGTTTTCATGTAGGCGGTTAGTATATTCCATTTCATCATATTTAGAGGCGCGGTATCTCGCGCCTCTAAATATGATGAAATCGACACAACCTACCGCCCAATGCCACCACTGCCGCCAAACGCCGTCGACATCTCTTGATAAATGGCGGTGATATTGGCCTCGCTGCCGAGGTAAAAACTGCCGTTGCTCTGGCGTGCCAATTGCGACAATTTGTCTTTATCCGCATCGTTGCCATAGGCGATCGTCCATACCGTCGTGCTGTTTTGCGATGCAGTGACAATCAAATTATTGTCAAACTTAAACAATTTGCTGCCCGTGTCCAGACCATCGGTGAGCACCACCAAAACATTGGTGCGCTGCGATGACTTGGTTTTGCTGATTACGCCTGCCCCCGCGCCGATAGCATCATAAAGCATGGTATTGCCGCTGGCAGGCAACGCCTTGACTGCGCTAATGGCATTTGCACGGACCGTGCCCACTTTTTGCCCTTGCAGCAACACTTTGATATCGGTAGCAAAACTAACAATCGAAATTTGGTCGTCATTGTTCATTTGCCCTACAAAAGTGGCGGCAGCGCTGCGCAGGCCTTCAATCTTGGCCCCACTCATGCTGCCCGATGTGTCGAGCACCATCACCAAATTGATCGGCTTTTTGCTGGCCTGCCACACCCCTTGCAATGCCTCTAACCCACCGGCTGCCGGGCGCTCAAAAATGGTTTTGGGTTGATTCAGATCAATACCCGCCCGCGCTTCAGCCTTTACCGCCGCGTTTACTGGGCGCAAACCGGCCTCCGCCGCCCATTTTTGAGCAGTGTCTTTTAGCAAATAATCGCGAAACATACGCGCCCCTTCTTGCTGCTCGGCACTGGCGCTGCTGTTTAAACAGGCCGGGTGCGTCGCCATCACCGTGCCCTCAAATGGATAAACGGCGATGAGGTCGGGTTGATTGCTCGATTTGTTATTCGTTGACTGCGAATTTGCCGCTTGGTTCAGTTGGGCGACCGTGCTTTCATAAAGCACCGCTGCCCCCAAAAATCCCACCCCGCGTTCACGCATGGTTTTGCCCAAGGCTTCAGACGAATTAGCAAACAGCGCGATGCCACTCTCGAACGCCGACACTGAAGCCTGCAAAATGGGCAACTGGGCATCGGCGGGGCTGATGGGCTGGGCGTTGGCCTTGGCCGATTGCATCACCGCCAACAATGCGCCTGCCCCCGCCCCCGAAATACCCGGGTGAGGGTGCGCCATCCGCAAAATACGCCCAAATTGCCCACCACTGTAATAAGCCCACGCGCTGGCATCGCCGGTCAGGCTGCTCATATCGAGCCAGCCCAAGGTGCGGCCCGGGTAACCCAAGGCTTCGGCCACATCGCGCCACATTGCGATCACCAACGGGCTACGCGCTGTGCTTACGCAAGTATTGGCGGCAAAGCCAGCCACCTTACGGGCGGCAGCCACATCCACCCATGCCTCACTATCGGGCAGCCACAGGCTTGGGGTGGATGTGGCCATATCAGCCACCGCTTGCCCCGCCTCAACATAGCGCACTTGCGCAAATAGGTTGCGCCGCCCACCCGTCTGCACACGGTCGGTGTTAAACTCGAGCGCGGCCTTGTCTAGCCAAGGCTGCAAACTACTATTTGCCACCACCGTCAGCACCACATCACCCGATGCTGGCTTCGTCACCGGCTGCCGCAACACACTACAAGCCGACGTAAGCATGAGCAAAAGCGCCAAAAACGCTTGTAAAAATTTCTGTTTCATTTAAGCCTCCCCATTTTGGGAATTACGAATTACGAATTACGAATTGGGACAGATGACTCATGACTCGCGAGTCACCGAAGCAATTCGTAATTTGTAATTCGTAATTGACTATTACCGCCCCGATGTAATCAGCGCCATTTCGACGAAGCGATCTTCGGCCTGTTTGTCTGGGTCGTCGGTTTCGCGGCGCTCAACTGGCGGCACAACTGCCTCGACCACAAAGCGGGCGCGGTCAACTTTTTGCGACACCAAATAATCGACCACAGCTTGAGCACGGGCTTGCGCAAATTCTAAAATCTGCTTCTCGGTATAAGCTCCCTTGGGGCCGGGCCACGCCGATGCCCCCTTCACCCGCAAATACAGCCCAACTGACTGCTGCAATGTTGGCACCACACAATCATCCAATACCCGCCGCGACTCAAGCGTCAAAGTGGCGCTATCGGGCAAAAAGGTAAAACGGTTGCACGGCAGCACCGCCAAGGTTGTGGTGTTTTGTACTTTCACCCCGCTCAAATCGAGCTTGGCCGAGATCGAAAAGCTGTCGTTAATTGGGCGTGCGCTAGGTTGCAATTGGCTTTGGCTGGCCGATTTTGCCACAAAGGATGGGTTGACCAAGTCCTCGACCTTATCTGCCGATACCGTGGCCCCACCTGCCGCCCATACCCGCCGCGCAATCGTCAGCCGATTGTAAATGGGGGTCGGGTCGCGCATGACAAACGCATTAGCCCCCAAATCGGCCTGCGCAATTTGTTTCAGCTGCTCGCGCAAATTTTGCCCAGCCGTGCCGGGTTTTATCTCGCTCCAATCATTATTGCCCCATTTGGCAATCTGCTCTGCGGCAATATCAAACTTTTCAGTTTGTTGCTTCATCGCTTCAAACCACGCATCATGAAATGCCTGCACCACATTTGGCTTATCGGCGATCGACTTTTTAGAGGTGATAATGACATCGACAATAATACGTAATTGGCTAGAGGTGATAAGCGGTGCGCCGCCCCCTTGCTTGGCCCGCGATAATTGCGGCTCCCATGCCGATACAGCATCGGCCTTGCCCTCATTAAATAGTTTTACCGCTTCGTCTGGGGTTTCGGCTGGCACCAATTTCACATCAAACTTGGGGTTTAGCCGTGCAATCGAAAGCGTGTATAACATAAAATACTCAGCCGAGCTGTCACGCACAAACGCAATACGCTTGCCCTTTAAATCGTTTAGGGTCGGAATATTACGCGCCCACATGCCATCGCCACCGGCACTTTCATCGATGATGGCTGTAATCACACCTTGCGCATTCGAGGCCACCGAGTCAGCGGTATTCAATTCGCAATCCCACAAACCGGCCTCAACAAAGGCATTGCTTTGTTCTTCAGTCAAGGCATATTCGGGTTTGTTATTGAGTTGAAACGGCACAATGCCGAGGTGAAAACCACGTGCTTCGTCTAGCCCCGCCGCCTGTATTTGCACCAAGGTTAAATAAGATGCAAAAGCATCGGTGCCACAAATATAAGTCGGCTTGCCGTCATTGGCCTTATAACCCGCGCCCCAAATCGGGGCGGGTGGCTTTAGCGCGGCTGGCGCAATGGTTGATTGTGCGGCTGGGTTGCCATTACCTGGCGTGCCGGTGTTAAACAAACGCGGCCCAAGTGCGTTATACGCTGCCCCGGCGCACACAACGGTCAAAGCCAGACCTACGATCAGAAAAAAGACGATTCGAGTTTTATTTAATTGCATGATTTTCCTCCTGCAGGAATTTAAAAATTGAGAATTAAAAATTTAAAATTTAAAATTAACTCTCAAATAGTTAACGAATTTGCTGAATTTAACAGTCGCAGGTCGCAGGTCGCAGGGTTTCAGAGTTGCAGAGTTACAACATGAAACACATTACCTACTCATTACCACTTGCCACTTTGCCACTTGCAACCTGCTACTTTGCTACTTGCCACCCTTAATTTTTCATTCTAAAAAAATTTCTCAGCTCTTCCATTGCGGCATGAGTGTCTTCAAGCTGATGCACTTGTTCGAGCATATCGGCCTGCAAACGTTGGGCGCGGCCAGAATTGGCCTCATTAGAGCCAAGCAATTTGGCTTGCATATACACTGTGCCCATCGCCGCCAAGGTATGGTCGAGCTGTAGCTGTGCCTGCGCCATCGCATCACGCAGCCGTTGTAATGACTCCCATTGCTGGCGTTTAATCGCAATCGTTTTGTCGAGTTCATCCGAAACCAATTTGCTTTGGGCTTGGTTGCGCTGCGCCGCAAAACGTTCCAACTCTTTGGGCACACTCAACAAATCACGCGCAATCACAGGGTCACGCGCATACACATCGGTGGCCTGTGCCAGCCGGTAAATCTGGGCAATCCAATCTTCCATACTGCGCGTCACATCCAACAAATGGGCATCGAGCGCCCCATTGTCTTTGCGTCCAATTTCACGCACCAACAAATCGCGGTATTCCAACGCCTTGACTAATTTTTGGCGCAATTCGGGCAACACGATGCTTTTTAAGTCAAATTGCTGCCGAAACATCTCATCCAAAATACGATGCCGCAATTGATCATCCCGTAAAGTTGTCCATACGATGCCGATCTCGCCGATCAAACCGAGACCGAGCCACATCCACCATGCGCCAGGCACAAATGACACACCCAGTGCCGTCGCACCCGCCCCCAATATACTCAGGGCGATCACAATCGCGCTTTCTGGGCGAAATAACGCATATGAGAATAAGGATTGAGTTGCCTGCTTTAAAGATTCAGGCCGGAATAATTGATCTTGTTTCACATGACATCCGTTGTGTTTCGAGTAATGTTTACCCAAAGCACATGTTACATCATATATTACGAATGCCCCGCCGATTAGTTTCACACACAAGTATTTGATTTGTATCAGCAAAATAAAATAGCACGTAAGGTAGGCAAAAACTCAAACAAAATTCACCCGTGCCAGCTAAACTTGCCCAAAATGAGACAAAACAACACCCCCACCCCACCCAATCTTCGTGGTAGATCGCAACGCGCCCTGTGGTTTGGGGCACGCTTATTTCTTAGCCTCATCTTTTGGGAATTGATTTTGTCACGACTGCTTGGGCAAACGCGGGTGGCGCAAGGCCGATTGGGTCGCATGATTGTCTTTGCCCGCCGATTTCGCGCCTTGGCCCTCGATTTAGGCGGGGTATGGATCAAGCTCGGCCAATTTCTCAGCAGCCGCGTCGATATTTTGCCGCCAAGCGTTATCGCCGAGTTAGCTGATTTGCAAGATGCCGTGCCCGCTGAGCCAACCGACCGAGTCATTCGCACCATCGAGCATGAATTGGGGCGACCGATCGGCCAATTGTTTGCAGAATTTGAACCCGATCCAATCGCAGCAGCCTCGTTTGGGCAGGCATACCGCGCTTTGTTAAATGTCAATGTCGCGTCTGCCGCATTACCCATCACCCAAAGCACCCGCGTGATTATAAAAGTGCAGCGCCCCAACCTCGACCAAATTGTGGCAACCGACCTGCGCTCACTTAAAACCATCATGGGCTGGGCAAAATGGTATCGGTTGGTGCGTGAACGCGCCAATGTCGATGACTTGGTGCGTGAATTTAGCGATGGCATTTTGGCCGAGCTAGATTATGAGCAAGAAGCACGCAACGCCGAGTTATTCGCCCATCATTTTGCCCACGATGCCCAAGTGCGGATTCCCAAGCCCTATAAAACCCTCACCACGCGCCGCGTGTTGGTGTTAGAAAATGTCGAAGACATCAAAATTACCGATTATGACGGCTTGGCCAGCGCCAATATTTCACGGGTGGCGGTGGCACGCAAATTGTTCGACACCTATTTGCAGCAATTTTTTACCGATGGCTTCTTTCACGCCGACCCGCACCCGGGCAATTTATTTGTGCAGCCGCTCGATGTGGCGCAGGCCACCCAACTCGACATCGATGTTCCTACCGATGGCACGCGCCCGTTTCGCCTCACGTTTATCGATTTTGGCATGGTTGGTACAGTGCCTAAAGCCTATGAAAAAGAGCTGCGCGAAATTATTATTGCCACCAGCCTAAAAGATGCGCGACGGGTAACGGCGGCGGCCCAGCGCATGGGTATGTTTTTGCCCGGGGCCGATCTTTTTCGTATTGAGCAAGCAGTATCGATGTTGTTTGACAAATTTTGGGGGCTAAACACCACCGATCTGGTGAATGTGTCATTCGACGAGATGTTTAGCTTTGTGGCCGAATTTCGGGATCTGCTCAGCACTTTGCCCTTTCAAATGCCACAAAACATGCTTTATCTGGGGCGCGCCGCCAATATTTTGAGCGGCATGAGCACCGCCCTCGACCCCAAATTTAACCCTTGGAAAGAGATTCAGCCCTTTGCCCAAGGCATGGCGCAAAAATCGAGCAAACGCGGGGCGCAAGATGTGCTGGATGAAGTCATTAAGTTGTTGCGTCAAACGGTACAATTGCCCAACCAAGCCGACCAAGTGCTGTCACGCGCCTTGAGTGGGCAATTAGAAATACGCGCCCAACTGAGCCAAGCCAGCACCAATGACCTGCGCCGCATAGAGCACGGTATTTCGCGGCTCAGTTGGCTCATCATCTTTGCGGTGTTTATGGGCTGTGGCACAGCCTTGCTTATCAGCCAATTTGTGGGCGTGGGCGGCGTGTTTTTGGGGATCGGCGGGCTGGCCTTGGCAAAGGCGATGTTTGGGTGAATGAGTGATTGGGTGATTGATTTGTTCATTCAGTCATTCACGCATTCACGCATTCACTCATTTCTGCCAATCAATCCGCCGCCCACAACCTCATCGCCCACATACACCACCAGCCCTTGGCCCGGGGTGGCATCGCGTTGCGGCTCATCAAATTCAAAGCGTGCCGCGCCGTTGGGGTTTGGGTAAAGCGTGCCGCTGGCCTCTTTGGCCTTATAGCGCACTTTAGCAGTGGCAGCAATGGGGCCGCTGGGCGGCACATCAGCACAATAATGCATAGCCCGCACCATCACCTGACGCGCCCCCAGCGCTGAGGCTGGGCCAACCACCAACGCATTGCGGGCGGCATCTAACTTAAGCACAAACATTGGCTCACTGGTCGATGATTTAACCGACAAATTAAGCCCTTTGCGCTGCCCAACGGTATAAAACGGCAAGCCATCGTGTTGCCCAATGTGCTCACCTGCCGCTGTAAATATCGGTCCGGGCACCGCCACTTCGGGCATTTGGCGCACCAAAAACCCGCGATAATCGCCTTGTGTCAAAAAGCACAGGTCTTGGCTTTCGGGGCGCTCGGCGGTGGGCAACCCAAATTTATGGGCTAACTCGCGCACCTCGCTCTTAACATAACCGCCACATGGAAACATGGCACGCCGCAAATCTTTTTGCCCAAGCACATGTAACACATAACTTTGGTCTTTTTTGGCATCACGCCCCTTCGCCAAGGCAAAACGCACCCCAGCCTCAGCCGCTGCGTCATCATATTGCCGCACCTGCGCATAATGCCCAGTCGCCATATAGTCTGCCCCCAAAGCCAGCGCCCGTTGCATCAAAAAACCAAAGCGAATGCTACGATTGCAATTAAAGCACGGGTTGGGCGTGGTGGCTTCGGCGTAGCCATTAATCCAAGGATCAACCACGCGCTGCTTAAACACTTGCTCAGCATGAACATCGTAAAATGGAATGCCGAGTTGTTGGGCGATGGCGCGGGCGTCGGCGACAGCTTCGGGGGCACAACAACGGTTGGCGTTGGGTTGACCATAGGCATCGTTGCCCTCTTCGGCCCATAGGCGCAGCATAATGCCGACCACATCGTAACCCTGCTCAACCAGCAACGCCGCCGCTACTGATGAATCAACCCCGCCTGACATTGCTACCACCACTCGTGTTTTTTGCTTGCTCACGCCGAGAATTGTACTGTGATTTGGTGAGAGGCTATGCAAGGAAACGTTTTGTTGTCATTGTATTTAGCGTTAGTATAAAAACTATTTTCATCACTCCAAAACCTCTCACAAGCCTACAAAGAACACACAGAATGTATTTTTATACAACCTCTTAGTCGAGGATTCAAGCCAAAAACAGAACGCTGTTATCATACTTTACATGCCCAAAAGTACCCATTTTCCCGCGCTGCAATCACGCGATTTTCGCATTTTTTTCATCGGGCAATCAATTTCACTCATTGGCACATGGATGCAAAACACGGTGCAGCCTTATCTGGCTTACCGCATGAGCAATCAACCCCTCTATCTGGGCATGATCGGTTTTGCCACAACCTTGCCCACCTTATTGCTCACATTGCCGGCTGGGGTGTATATTGAGCGTATGAATAAACGCCAAGTGGTAATAGTGCTGCAAACGCTACTGATGTTGCAGGCTTTGACGATGGCGGCCCTCACCCTGAGCGGTCATATTACGATTGGCTGGATTGTGGCGTTATCATTTATAGCTGGGGTGGGACAAGCACTTGAGGTGCCAGCGCGGCAAGCCATGTTGATTGAATTAGTGGGAAAAGAGGGTTTGCCCAATGCCATTGGGCTAAATTCCACCAGTTTTAATATGGCGCGAGTGGTCGGCCCGCTTTTTTCTACGCCATTTTTGGTGTTGTTGCAAGATCAGGGGGAGGGTTGGGCATTTTTAGCCAACGGTATTTCGTTTTTATTTGTCATTGTTAGCCTCTTTCTCATTCATCCTGCCCCGATTAATACGGCCCCCAGTGAACGACACAGCGTGATATATGACCTGCGTGAAGGGCAACGGTTCATTACCACGTCAACTCTCATCACCACGCTCATCTTCATGGCAAGTTTAATGAGCTTTTTCGGCTTTCCCAACATTCAACAAATCCCGGTTTTTGCACACGATGTTTTAACCCAAACAAACGATACTCAAGCCGATATTGCGACCCGCAATACGGCTTTGGTTTTTGCGCAGGGGCTTGGGGCGCTGATTGCTGCCGTTACTGTGACCACCTCGAGCGTATCGCTCAAACGCAAAGGGTTGCTCTTGACCATTGGGCAATTTGTGTTTGCCATTGGGCTGCTGGCTTTCAGCCAATCACGCTGGCTACCACTCTCGCTTTTGACAATGATGTTGATCGGTTGGGGTACGGTCACTGCGCTCTCACTTACCAATACCCTCATTCAATTGGCCGTTCCTAACACGTTACGAGCGCGAGTGATGAGCACTTATTTTTGGGCCTTACAAGGCATCGCCCCCTTTGGCAGCTTGTTTATTGGCTGGCTGGCCGATCATTATGATGCACCATTGGCGGCCCTAGTCGGTGGGGTGTTTTGTTTGCTCGCGCCGCTTGTCATCAATTTGTTTACGCCTACCGTCAGACGCATAACGATTTAGCGCGTGTATGGCCGCGGAAACCGTAGGGTAACGAAATGCTTAGGAGGTCGAGGCTTTAGCCGGTTATTCACCCAATCAAAGCCTATGCCATTAACAAAAGCGTCAGCCGTGTTACTAACCGACTAAAGCCTCGACCTCCAGACTCGCCGCTGATTGAGAAGCGAGCAAATCCATTTTACTTGCTGGAAACAAACCTCAGGCTAGTGTCTAAAAACTTCGAAATGCCGAGTAGCAACTCAGATTATTTACCGACAACGAACTTCATCCCAGCCAAAAGCATCGAGCCGCGCCAACAATTGCTTTTCAGCTTCAGGGGTAATGCTGCGCTTGGGCAAACGCATTGGGCCACAATCAATACCACAGGTGCGCAACATAGCTTTCCCTGCGCCACCGCCAAAATCATTCAGAATTTGCACACTTTCGCGAGCACGGGCTTGTTCTTGCATGGCCGTTTTCATATCGCCTTTTTCAAAAGCTGCCATCACACGGTTATATACCGGCGCACTATAGTTATAGGTGCTGCCTACCGCACCTTGCACACCCACTACCAAACCCGACAACAAAATTTCATCACGGCCAAAATACAGCGAATGTTTGCCGCCGCTCCAATCGACACAACGCCCCAATTCAAATAAATCTTCATCTGTAAACTTCATCCCGCAAAAATTCGAGATGCGTTGTGAAGCCAATTCCATATATTTCACCATGTTAAACCGTAGGGTGGTGAGAATGGGGATGTGGTAGTAGTAATATTGCAATTCTGGCGCAGCCGAAGCAACAGCGGCACACCACTCAACCAAATCTTCAACATTGGCGGGTTTAAGCACACTCGGTGCAACAGTCGAGATGGCATGTGCGCCCGATTTTTGCGCGGCAGCCGCCATCGCACGCGCATCATTTAGGCTGCTATGCCCAACATGGGCGATCACGCTCAAGCTATCGTTACCCACTTCGCACCAACGATTGACATAGGCAATACGTTCATCGGTCGTCATGCTTACGCCTTCGCCAGTACTTCCGCATACAAACACACCTTTTACACCATTGCGCACCAACAGATCGGCATGTTTATCGATCACGCTCAAATTTAAACTACCGTCTGCATGAAAGGCGGTATAGGTGGCTGTAATTAAGCCATGTGGTCTTTTTGTCATATTTTTATTTTTATCCTTAAGTTGGCGGGGTTAGTCACGAGTCGCAACTCATGACTCATGACTTATCTCTCGTTCTTAACCCTCAACTCTCAACTCTCAACTCTCAACTTCTAAAACCTTCAACAATTCACTCCCGTGATTTGGGCCAACCCATCACCGGCTTTTACCCGATGCAACGCCCGCAACAAAATAACGCGCCCATCAGCGGGGGCGGTCAGCGTCGCCAATTCATTACCAAGCAAATCATACACAGCGCCGAGGCGTTGTCCCATCTTCACGTCTTGCAATAATTTGACATCGGCGCGAAAATGCCCAGCACAAGGCGACAAGATAGTTTGATCGAGGTTGCCATTGCCGATTAACTCATGTTGTGGAGCGGCAGGCGTTGGCTTACCAGCCAACATCCCCAGATGTTGCATCACATTTGTCACGCCCTTTACAAAAAGCGACAGGGTTTCGGGGCTAACGCGCCCCCCGCCCGGGGCCTCGGTATATAGCGATGGCACGCCTAAGGCATCGGCGGCGCTCAAACTGCGACCGGGTGGCACAGGGGCGGGGTGTGCCCATACCACTGGCGCGCCAAAAGCCCGCGCCGCGGCTTCACCGGCCTTGTGATGTGATGTATCGCTGTGCGTCCAGCCCACCATATTGGGCAGGTCATAAGCCACACCAGCGCTATGAATATCGAGCAACAGATCGGCCCCGCGAATACATTTTTCGGTCAGCCAATAGGCAATTTGCTCGGTGATACTACCATCGGGGGTGCCGGGAAATACCCGTGCCAAATTTGCCCCATCAATAGGCGAACTGCGTTGCACGACCTCATAAGCTGGCACATTACATACCGGAACCATGAGCAATGTGCCGCGCAACTCGGCAGGCTGCACCTGCGCAAATATGCGATGAATGACCTCTGGCCCATCGTATTCATCACCGTGCACCGCGCCGAATAACACCAATCGCGGCCCGGCACTCGCCCCGCATATGCACAACACCGGCAATTGCCAACCATCTATATCTTGCCACAACCGATGTTTGCTATTGGCCGCCAGCGCGTTTACGTCAAAGTCTTTTGCATTCATAATATTTTAGGGATTGGGGATTGGGGATTAGGGATTGAGGATTATTTGTGACTCGTGACTCGTGACTCATGCTCACGAGTCACATGCAATCCCTAATCTCTAATCCCTAATCCTCAATCCTTACCCCTAACTCTCCCCCCAACCAAACACCACCCCCAGCCAACCACTGGGGCTACTGGCCATCATGTCATACATGGCTTGGGCTTGGGCGAATGGAACCCGATGCGTGATCAGCGGCTCGATCATCAGCGTGCCTTGCGACATCATACGCAAACAAGCGCGGCGGTTACGCTCGCGGGTAAACGCCCAATAAGCATGAGGTTCGTTCATGCCAGATTCGTAAATACCGGTAATGCTAATCTCGCGGCGCAGCAAATCTTCTTGCAGCCGAATGGTCGCCGTGCCGGGTGGGCTGCCGGTCAAAATAATTTTGCCGCGATTAGCGCAGGCCTCAAGCAGCGATTGCAAAATGGCTGCAATTTGCGTGCAATGAAAAATGACCTCAGCCCCCGTCACCCGCCCCAATTCACTGGTAATTTGGCGAATACGGGCGGTGGCATCTTCGCGGCTGGCGTTAATGGTATGAGTTGCACCAGCGGCGCGGGCCATCTGCAACCGTGCGTCATCTAAATCAACCGCGATCAGCGGGTAAGCCCCCGATAACCGCGCCAATTGAATGGTAAGTTGCCCCACCATGCCCATACCAAACACCGCTACGGCTTGGTCAATTTGCAAATTGGCGCGGCGCACCCCATGCAAGGCCACATCGCCAAGAATGGCAAAGCAAGCCGCGTCATCGCTCACATTGTCGGGGATGCGATCCATGACCGTGCCGGTTTTCGACAAATCAACCAAGCAATGGCTGGCGTGCGTGCTACCGGTCAGCACCCGCTCGCCAATCGAAACTTGGGTCACGCCATCACCCAGCGCCACTACCTGCCCGGTTGCCATATAGCCGATGTTATAGCTGGCATCGCCGGGCTTTGGCACAATACCATAGGCTTCCGGCCCGTGCCGCACAAAATTCATCTCAGAGCCAGCGCTAATGGCGCTACGATTCACCTTCACCAGCACTTGGTTAGCGGCTGGTGGCGGCAATTCATATGGCTCGGCGACGATACGCCGATTGGGATAAAACCGAAGTTGTTGGGTAAGCATGGAGAAATGGGTGAATGAGTGGATAAATGACTGAATGAGTGAATGAGAAAGGATGAAGGATGAAGGATGAAGGATGAAGTTTTTAATCCTCATTTAGTCATTCACTCATTCCTTCATTCACTCATTCACCCATTCACCCATTCACTCATTTAATAATATGCCCGAAGAAGGTGTCGCTAAAGCGTTGAGCAGCATCAAACACGGGGCCATGACCTGAACCTTCAAACATTTCCATTTGCACACTGCCGCCTTGGTCGGCGTAGCGTTGTAGCACATTGCGAATTTGAGTCACCATCATTTGCGGCGGAAAAACCGCATCGCCCGGCCAGCCCGGGATGATGCCCATCTTGCCGAGGGTGCCCATCTCCCACGCTGAGCCATCGGCCACCACGATATCGGCGCTGCCATGCACCCACAAAATCGGCGGCTTGGGGGTAATGTCAACAATGCCAGCCCAGTTGCAATATTTGCCCGATAGGGCATTGAGAATGCCGCGTGTGCCAGGCGCGATACCGGGCCAATTGGCCGAAGGGGTAAAGTCGCCGGGGTAGCCGTCGTCTCCCGTGACCGATTTCAACAATTCATCGACAATCATGTCTTCACGCTCGGCTGGCTCGCGGTGGCTGGCAGCCCAATACGACGAGTTGATGACATTACGCGGCGAGAGTGGCGATTCTGACGAGCGGTCGCCATTGGCAATGCGTTGGGCAAAGTCGGGATTGCCCGTGCCACCGCCCGAACCGGCATAATCGGGGTAGCATGGGGTTCCATCAACATGCGTGCCACCAAAGCCATAGGGCGAGACAGGGTCAATAAAGGTGAGCGAGGCAACTTGCGTGGGTCGATCCATCGCATAGGCTGCAACGGCAGCGCCACCCGTTGACCAGCCAGACAAATGCACTGGCTGTGTGATACCCAACGCTTGCACGAGCGCATAAGTATCATCGGCCCAATCACGCAACCCACGTGTGGCGTCAATCGGCAGGCGCTCGGTATCGCCAAACCCGCGCATGTCGGGCATGATGAAGCGGTAGCCAGCGGGCGCGTTTGGCATGATATGCTCATAAAATCGGCCTGTCGAGAGGTTGCCATGGATCAAAATAGCAGGGATGCCATCATCGGGGCCATAGGCCAAATAATGCATCTTCAAACGCGAAGTTTGAACATAATGAGAGGTAACACCGGGTAATAAATTCATAACGACTCCTTTTATTTATTTTGCCAACGCCGCTTGGCGTTGGGCTGGCGAAACACTATGCTTGGCCACAATATCGCGGCATTCGTCAATTAATGCTTGCAGCGTTTTTTGCTCCTGATAATGCGGCATCATTTTGGGAACCCATTTTTGCCCAAAACGCACATGCATAGTTTCGTCCATGATGTCATACATGATTGCTTGCGCCGATTCCATATCGTTTTCAGCTAAATATTTTTGGTAGCTGTTATGCTTCAACTTAAATGAGTCAGCCTCGATGACATAAGTAAGGGCGCAGTAACGAATGAGCGGGTTAAATAATTGCCGCCAGCCATAGCTACCGATTGAGCATGGAAAGTCGGTAATGTGATAACCCAATTGGTTGAGGCGATTTTCGCCCAATTCTGAATGTCGCACCTCGTCCCAACAATGTCGCGCCACATCGTAATAAAACTCCCACTCCATGCCTTTTACCTCCCACAAAGTAGTGGCGAGCGTTTCGGCGGCCTGCATTTCTTGCACATAATTCGAAAATTGCCACAACATATACGCCATCACATCGTTTTCGTCGGGCATGGGGCTGCCCATCACTTGCAGCTTAAATCGCTCGTCGCGTTTGGCCTGTGAAAATGGCAGCAAGGTTGCATAAGCAGGTGGCGGAATCGGCAAGTCTTGGGCGGGCTGATCGCCATTCACCCCACCCATTGCGCTGACGACCTCTTTGGCAAATTGCAGCCAGCGCTGGGTTTGGCGACGTTTTTCGCCATTATTGGCCAATTCACCCACCACACGGTTGGCCCAATTGATCTGCGCCTTGAGTTCAGGAATAATGGTATTGAGGGTCAGGATGCTAGGATAGTCGTAGACGCTAAAGGTGGTGGCAACATAATGTTTGTAAGCCGCCAACAACTCGGTTTTTAACGCCAAATACACACCCGCAATCAATTCATAATCATGTTGGGCGCAGGCCAACGCCTCAATCGCCTTTTCGATACCGGCATCCACATCGCGGTCTGGGTTGGTAATACGCAACTCCCACAATCGGGTGCGGATGCGCTGGCTATGTTGCATATCAGCCCAAATATGATAGCCAATTTGCTTTTTTACTTCCCAGCGTTCTACCCCCGGCAACCAGCCCCCCAGCAAACGGGCGAGCTGGGTTTCGATCGCCTGATAACGCTTGAGTTGGTCAATATAGACCTTAGCTGTAGTGACAGATTGGACGTTCATTTTTATTGCGCTGTAGAACGGCATACCGTGCCTCTACTTTGATCGTGGGTCAACCGCATCACGCAACGCATCACCAATAAAATTGATCGAGACGACAGTAATGACGGTGAAGATGCCGGGCGCAACCCACGTCCAAGGCAGGTTTTCGAGAATGTCGAGGCTGCGGGCGCTCTCGACCATATTGCCCCAACTGGGTGTGGGGGGCTGCACGCCTTGACCCAAGAAGCTGAGACCAGCCTCGAGCAAAATGGCGTTGGCGATACCAAAGGTAGCGAACACCATGAGCGGGGCCAAGCATTGCGGCAAAATATGCACAAACATTTGCCGCGCTTTACTTGCGCCAAGGCTTTGGGCGGCGGTTACATAATCGGTTTCACGCACAATCAGGGTTTGCCCACGGATCAGCCGCGCCAACTGCGGCCATGTCAATAACCCAATCACGGCCATAATCGCCAAGATGCTGTTGTCGGATGACAACAAGTTGGCGGTAATGGGGATAGAGGCCATGATGATGACGATGGGCGGGAAACTCATAATGACATCGGTGAGGCGCATGACAAAATTATCGACGATGCCGCCATAAAACCCGCTGATTAAGCCCAAGATGGTGCCGATGGTGACGGAGAGTGTGACTGCCACCAAGCCCACCATCAACGAAATGCGCCCACCATAAATGGTGCGGGCAAAAACATCACGCCCAGTGCGGTCAGTGCCAAACCAATGTTCGACGGTGGGCGGCTTGGCACGGTTGAGCAGGTCATTTTTAAGCGGGTCATATTGGGCGATGAGGGGTGCGCCAATTGCCAAAATCGCCATTAATGCCACCATAAATAGCCCGATCACGGCCAATTTACTGCGCCTAAAACGTCGCCAAGCACGCGCGGTGGGGGTGAGCGGTGGCGGTGGTTTTTGTGGGGTAGAGGTATTTGACATGGGTTGATAGTAGGGTGACGAAACGCTTAACCAAAGCGAATTTTGGGGTTAATAAAGGCGTAGGCGATATCGGTGAGCAAATTGCAAATAAGCACGGTGGTGGCCGTGATGAGCGTAATCCCCATCACCAATGGAAAATCGCGCGAGTTGACCCCATCAACAAACACCGACCCCATACCCGGCCATGCGAAGATGGTTTCGGTAAAGACCGCACCCGCCAACAAATTGGGGATGGAGAAGCCGATCACGGTGACAATGGGAATCAATGCATTGCGCAGCGCATGACGCAAAATAACGATTGGCTCAGACAAGCCTTTGGCACGGGCGGTGGTGACATATTGCTCGTTAATCACATCTAACATGCTGGCTCGGGTATAGCGCAACATACTAGCAATATAGTTGGCGCTTAAAATAAACGCGGGCAACGCCAAATGATGTAGCGTATCTAGCACCGATTCTTCTTGCCCAAGGGTATGCATGCCCCCCGCCGGGAACCAACGCAATTGCAAACAAAATAAAAAGAGCGAACCTAAACCGATTAAAAATGCTGGGGTGCTGACCCCCAAAAACACGCCAGCGGTTAAAATCATGTCGGGTAATGAGTATTTTTTGAGCGCAGAATAAATACCAAGTGGGACGCCGAGAGTGATACCGATCAATAAAGCACTCGACATTAATAACAAGGTGGCTGGAATGCGCTCAACGATGACGCGCAAGACAGGGTCATAGGTTTTGATGCGATAGCCCAGATTACCCTGCAAAACTTGGGCCAACCAATTAAAATAACGAATATATAAAGGCTGATCAAATCCAAATTCGGCCCGCATACGCGCCAACATGGCTGGGTCGGTGGCAAGCTCGGGGCTGATAAATGACGACATTGGGTCACCCGGGGCTAATGCAATGGCAATGAACACCACCATTGTGATGCCAATAAGCACCGGTATATTGATAAAAATGCGGCGAAATATGTATTGGATCACAGAATGGCTCCTATTATCTCTACTATTATCTCTACTATTATCTCTACTAAGGACGGCATAAAAATACAGGTTGACCTGATTTTACAATCCCTTGGCAAGCATAGGCCAGTAATCTAGCCCCTTGCAAAGGGATTGTGAAATCGGCGTTTCCTCAATTCGTACCTCTTTTCGATAAATTAACTGTTGCGTAAGGTAGCGATATGTTATTTGACCGCAGGACGCTTGTCGTTGAAGATTTGGAACATCCGTTCCAGGTTGCGTAAGGTAGCGATATGTTCTTTGACCGCAGGCACACCATAAGCCATTGGGCTACCGATATTGAGAAAGTTATAGCCCCAGCTCTTTTTCTCTTGTAATTCGGCAATATTGGTCAAGGTTGTGCCTGTAGCAATACCGGTCCCAGCAAGCCGTTTGGGCACATCACGCATGATATCCTGTACCTCTTTCGAGGCCATATTGGTAATTAGCCCCAATGAGGCCGATAAATCCATTGGCCCCACAAATAGCACATCGACACCCGGCACTTTGGCAATGGCATCTAGGTTCTCGTAGGCTTGCACACTTTCAATTTGTAAAATGACTACTGTCTCTTCGTTGGCGGTTTTAATCACATTTACCCAATCTTCGCCAGCAATCACCGGCCAGCTTGGCGAAATACCACGTTGCCCATAAGGTGGGTAACGCGCATATTGCACGGCCAATTGGGCTTCTTCTACCGTATTGATCTGCGGAACCATCACTGCAACAGCCCCGACGTCAAAAGCTTTTTTAATGAGGGCTGGGTCATTCCATGCCACACGAATCATAGGCGCAACCCCCTTGCTGCGAATGATCGATGGAATGGCATCTAATTTCTCTGCGCCATAGGGGCCGTGTTCGGTATCGATCCATAAAAAATCGACTCCGGTCTTACAAGCTGAGGCAGCGACAAACGCCGTAGGCGCATCGAGCACAGTGCCAAGCACTAACTCGCCATTTTTGATCTTTGCTTTAAGTGGGTTTGGATACATGATGTATGGTTTTTGTAAGGGGCACGGTCGTGAGATTACTCACGCGTGAGTAACCTCACGACCATGCCCCTACGCTATTCGTTTATTGCTTCGTCCACTTTTCAGGGTAAGCCATATAGCGGCCACCACCAGGTGAGGGGGTGTAGATAAAGTTGCCTAGTTTCTTGCTGGCAGCCCCATAACGGGTGCTTTCGAGCATATAACCACGCAAGGCTTCGTCGTTGCTCAATTGGCAAACCTTTTGATAGATTTCAGTGCGCTTGGCTGGGTCGCCTTCTACGCGACCAGCGTCGAGCAATTTGTCAAGCTCGGCATTCTTGATCACGTTGATGTTGATGCCCTTCGGCCATTCTTCGCTCGAGTGATGCGAGGTATAGATATTGTCAGGTTCTGGGCCGTTGCCAGCGCCAACCCATGCCAATGTCCACTTGGTTTCTTTGTTATAAAACTCAGTATTAAACGTTGGCACATCTACAAAGCGCAACTTCGTCTTCAGACCAATTTCCTTGAGTTGCTCTGAAATAACAGCCAACATATCTTTCGACAATTGGTCGCCATAATAGGTCAAGAATTCAACTTCGCCCAACTTCGCCAAATCAACATTGGCTTCTTTCAACAATGCCTTGGCCTTAGCGAGGTCAAACTTGTAGGGGTTGGCATTTTTGCTGTTATATGGCCCAGCTGGCGAGAAGAAACAATCGCTTGGCAAGGCTGTGCCTTTCCACAAAGTCTTGATGATGGTATCGCGATCAACCGCATGCATAATGGCTTGACGCACGCGCTTGTCATCCAATTCTTTGGTGCGCAAATTGAGATACATGGATTGACCAACCAATGACGGCCCTTCAATAATCTTCAAATCGGCATTGGCTTTTAGCTTATCAAGCTCGTCAACAGTGACATAAGTAAAGTCAATTTCACCCTTTTGCAAGGCGATCAAAGCAGTGCCAGCCTCGGGGAAATGGCGATTGATGATTTTATCAACCTTGGGCTTGCCACCATAGTAATCGGCAAAGGCTTCAAATTCGGTATATTGCCCTGCAACATACTTGGTCAATTTGAATGGGCCGCTGCCGATGATGCCGTTTTTCCACAAATCGCTCTTGGAGAGATCGGCAGGTGGCACGTTTTCAAATTGCTTCTTTTGAATGATGCCGATAAACGACAAAGTATCGAGCAAAGGAGTATTTGGCTTATCGAGCGCAATCTTGACGGTCTTAGCATCAGGGGCGCTTAGCCCTGCCAAAGTTTTGGCTGTGCCTTCAGAGTATTCTTTGCTACCGGTGATAGCCGTAAATGAGCCACCGTAGCGGCTGGCACCCTTATCAAGTTGGCGGCTGATGGTGAAAACCACGTCGTCGGCTGTCACTTTCGAGCCATCATGCCATTTGGCATCACGCAAGGTGAATGTGACCGTCTTGCCGTCTGGCGCAACTTCCCACTTTTCGGCCAAATCGCCGCACATCTTGCTCAGGCTTACATCGCAATAGCGCACCAATTTGCTCAGATAGAACTCGAAGCGATAGTGCCCCGCACCAGCAAAGAAATTGTCGAAACGCTCGGGGAAACCACCGGGGCCGACATCAAAACCACCAATGATGACATTAGCGGCATTGCTGGGGGCGGCCACCGCTGCGGGTTTAGGCGCTTCGGTAGGTTTGGCGGGTGCTGCCGGAACAGCCGTTGCGGCGGGCGCGGCAGGTGCGGTTGTTGCCGCTGGTGCGGCGGGTGCTGCTGTTGCAGCGGGTTTGGGTGCGGCAGTTGGGGTGGGTGCCGCACAGGCTGCTAGCGCCAATCCGGTCGCCATAGCCAAGGATATATATTTGTTTTTCATTTTGCCTCCTCTTAAATTTTGTTGGTTTTTGATAGATTCAGTGAATTTAGTTTGACAATATCTTAGCCGTTTTCACCAATTTCACGCTATTCGCCCTTGCTTAGGGCAAGGGTGAATAGCGTGAAATTGGCATACATCTTTTCTAAGTTGACATTGCCAAATTAAACTTGAATCAAAATCACAATTAATTGACAGCCACTTTTACGACAATTTTTTTAATCGCCATCGGCGCATCAATTGCCAAACGTGGAGCGTGGGCATCAAATGGGTAAAGCACAGCAAATTGCCCAGCTTGTAACCGCACTAAAATCACATCACTGGCAGCCACATCACCCAGCAAATAATCATGCTCGGTATGATATTGTGTGGTTACAGCTAGTTTTTCGATCGGTGTCCAGCCAATATATTCTTCGCCCGACACCACATATTGCACGTCGATATAACGCCGATGTGCCTCATATTTTGCCCCTGCATGGGGTTTGCTGTTATACGACTGCACTTCGGCATACACATTGTCACCATCGATTACAGCCCGCCCATCGGGCAAAGCCGCCAAATCGGTTTGGCTTAAAAACTGAAATGCTTTTTCGAAATGGGGGGTCATGCGAATTTGCGCATGAATATGGGTTAAATTTGAAACAATCATAATTAGGGTTTAGAAATGGCTTTTCGCGTCTTTTCTAGGCGCGTAGTCACCCCGGCATAATGTTGGTCTAGTTTTGTTTGTGATGTAGCAATGTCGCCAATAAATACCGCATACGCAATCGCGGCGTGATCTTCGTAGGTGCGCATCACATCTATATTGGCAATTTCCAAATTCTCAATTGCGCGTCTGAGCATTAACCAAAAGGTATCAAGTAATTTAAGCAATACCTTATTATTTAAGCACAAAAATAAACAACGATGAAATTCACGATCTTCTTCGGGAAATTCTTCGTTGCGATCCGCCAGCGTTTTCATTTGCGCCAAAACGGCTTTTAATTTGGCGTGGTCGGCTGGGCGCATTTCGTGAATGGCCTGCCCAATCATGCCAACCTCAAGCACCCGCCGCACCTGCAACAAATCGGTCAAAGCATCAAGCTCCATCCATACGTTATAAGACAAGCTATCGAGCAATGGGTCGAGCGAAAAATCGCCCACAAACAAACCACTGCCCCGCCGCACTTCGATCATGCCCAAAGCCGATAAGGCTTTTACCGCCTCACGCACCGAATTTCGACTAATGCCCAACTGCTTTACCAACTCAGTTTCGGGCGGCAATTCGCTGCCCGGCGGCAAACGGTTGCTCAAAATATATTCACGGATGGCGTCTTGCGCTGAACGCGCCAATGACGGTGGGTTATCCAAACGTTTAAGCAACGTTGGCACAGTCGAGGCACTAAGCAAATTCAGCATTCTTTCATATTATAGCCACATGTAGGATATCTGTCAACTATGAAATTTTACATATTACATTAAATAGAGAAGGATTTATCTGGACAACGATAATGATCTTGGCATTAAAATACCTTTAAATGAATGATTCAGCGTGGATAGTTGACACCGATATTCACCCGTATATCGACCCACAACGGGTGGCCGATTTTTTGCCCCAGCCATGGCGGCGACGTGTGCAATCCGGCAATGCTGGCCCCGGTCACTTGGGATATTGGAACCCCAACGGGGTGCGGCGCAACGATATTTTTGCGCCCGATGACTCACCCGAAAAAGGCAAACGTGTCGATGCCGATGCCGCGACGATGGTGAAACATCATCTCGACCGTTTTGCGCTCTCACACGGTATTTTGAATGCCGACTTAATCAACGTCGGGCTTTCACCCGAAACTGATTTTGCCTGTGCCTTTATGTCAGGCGTAAATGAGGCCATTGTGACCGATTGGTTTGCTGTCAGTCCGCGTATTCTGGCTTCCATTCATGTCACCCCCACCGACCCCCAGCACGCCGCCGCCGAAATTCGGCGCTGGGCGGCGCACCCTCAATTTGTGCAGGTGCTCATGCCTAGCGGCTCGCGCACAGCCTATGGCAGCCGCCTCTATCATTCCATCTATGCTGCCGCCGAAGAATGTGGCTTGCCAGTTGCCATTCACCCCGGCACCGAAGGCTTGGGCGTGTCGGGGGTGCCGACGGCGGCAGGCTACCCCAGCAATTATCTCGAATGGCACACCGGTTTAGTTGGCAGCTATTTGGCGCATCTGATCAGTTTGATTAGCGAGGGCGTATTTGTCAAATTCCCAAAACTCAAATTTGTCATGATCGAAGGCGGTGTCTCGTGGCTTGTGCCCGTTTTGTGGCGCTTCGACAAAAATTGGAAAGCCTTGCGTCAATTATCCCCCTGGCTCATTCACCCGCCCAGCCACTATGCCTACGAGCATATTTTGCTCACCACCCAGCCCATCGAAGAACCCGAAAACCCGCAACAATTACAAACCTTATTGGCCATGATGCCGATTGAGAAAATGTTGATGTTTTCGAGCGATTACCCGCATTGGGATGGCGACACACCCGATTTTGTCGGTCGGCACATTCCAGCCGCCCACCGGCAAAAAGTATTGCGTGATACAGCGTGGGCGCTTTATCGCCTCGACGAACGCACGAAAAACATCGATACGAACCACACCGCAAAATCAATCCAAAATCCCAAATCTAAAATCCAAAATCCCTATGTCCCTATATCAAATCACGAGCTTGAATGAGCTACCGCCGGGTGCTCGCAAATTGGTCACAGTGGCAGGCAAAGCCATTGGCGTATTTAACGTCAATGGGCAAATCGTGGCGGTGCAAAACATTTGCCCACACGAGCTTGCGCCCATTTGTGTCGGGCGGGTCGATGGCACCACCCTCGAATCGCAACCCGGCCAAATGATTTGGGGGCGCGATGGCGAAATTTTAGCCTGCCCTTGGCATGGTTGGGAGTTTGATTTATTGACCGGCCAATGCCTCACCGACCGGCGGCGTTTGCGGCAATTTGAAGTAAAAATCGTGGACGAAACTATTTTTATCGCAGTGTATAGTTAACCCCATGCGAAATCGTTACCAGCGTTATCGACGACGTTATTCTTCGTGGCGGCAAACCCGCCGGTTTAACACCCGCCGATTTAACCTCACTGTATTTTTCATTATTGCGGCTTTAATTGTGATTTTAGTCGTTATAAATGCCTGATTCGCTATCTATTATTATGAATACTACCTCCCTTCACCGAATTAATGCCCTCGGGCAAAGCATTTGGTATGACAACATTCGCCGTGCCCTGATTGAAATGGGCGATTTGCAAGCCTTAATTGACAAAGGCGTTACGGGTGTCACCAGCAACCCCACCATTTTCGAAAAAGCCATCGCAGGCAGCGCCGATTATGATACCGATATTCGCCGCCTAACCAACGAAGGCAAAAGCGTCACCGAAATTTATGAGACCTTAGCGACGACCGACATCGCCAGTGGCGCAGATTTGCTGCGCCCTATTTACGAGCGCACGGCCGGGGCCGATGGTTTTATCAGCCTCGAAGTTAGCCCCACCTTGGCCCACGACACCCCCGGCACCATCGCCGAAGGCAAACGCCTTTTTGCCGCCTTGGGTCGCCCCAATGTCATGATCAAAGTGCCAGCCACCCCCGCTGGCATCCCCGCCATTCGCGCCCTGATTGGGGCCGGGGTGAATATCAATGTCACGCTAATTTTTGACACAGCCCAATACGAAGCCGTCGCCAATGCTTACCTTGCTGGGTTAGAAGATTGGGCTTCTGGCGGCGGCGATTTAAGCAAAGTTGCATCGGTCGCCTCATTCTTCGTCAGCCGTGTCGATAGCAGCATCGACAAGCTGCTTGAAAAAGTCGAAGGGGGAGCCGCTCTCATGGGCCAAGCTGCCATTGCCAACGCCAAAGTTGCCTATGCCCGTTTTGGCGAATTGTTTAGCGGGGCACGCTGGTCTGCACTGGCGGCAGCAGGGGCACGAGTACAGCGCCCATTATGGGCCAGCACCGGCACCAAAAACCCAAAATATTCCGATGTGCTTTACATCGACACCCTGATCGGCCCCGACACAGTTAACACCGTGCCCCCCGCTACCCTCACCGCGATTCTCGATCATGGCATCGCGGCCCGCACCATTGATGTAAATGTCGCACAAGCACATGAAACTTTGGCGCAATTGATGCAGTTAGGCATCAATATTCATGTGGTCGCCGAAGCCTTACAAACCGAAGGCGTTGCCTCATTCGCTAAATCGTTTGAAACCTTGATGGCCGCCCTTAGCGAAAAACGCCAGCGTTTGTTGGCTGCAAATCATTAAACGGTAGAAATTAAAACAAATTTTCGCCTAACGCACTATCACTTGGTATTTGGAGAGAGTTTAGCCCTCTCCAAATACCAAGTGATAGTGCGTTAGGCATTACATTAAGATACTTAAATTTATCCAAATTCTTTCGACCTTCTTTTGTCTTATGATAAAATCTAGCCCTGCTTGGAAAGGTGGCAGAGCGGTTTAATGCGGCGGTCTTGAAAACCGTTGTGGGTCTTTAGGCTCACCGTGAGTTCAAATCTCACCCTTTCCGTTAGGAATTGTTTTCTTGCGGAAATAAAGATTTTTGCAACTTAGCTTTTCTGATTTAGCTTAGGGGAGGTGCCGGAGTGGACGAACGGAGCCGCCTGCTAAGCGGTTGTCCGGGTAAAACTGGACCCAGGGTTCGAATCCCTGCCTCCCCGTCCAGCGAGTGCGCTCAAATATGAGCGCACTCGCTTTTTTTACACCCTTATTCGGGTAAACCCCAAAAACGTAATGCCGAACTCACTATATGGCCTTTGAAGGCATGGACTTTGCCCATGCCTTCAGACAGTGTTTCTTAAAACAATTTTTCGCCG
>CAMDWA010000027.1 GCA_945877855.1 Thermoflexus hugenholtzii JAD2
CTTCGACTGTTTTGTATACTGCGGGGGGATGTTGTTCTTCTTTTTTTTCATACCCTCTGTTTTACTACAGGTTTGAACAACATCCCTACTTTTAGACTAAACTACTGGACATAAGCATCTATCAGCGTAATTTCGCCACCTGCATATATGGCAGCACCATTCGTATCATGATAACCATTGGTGATGGTTAAGCCTTGGATGGTGGCCGAAAATGGGTTGCTAATATTAAGCACCCGCCCAGCCCCTTGCGCATCCAAAACAGTGGGGTTGGCAGCCGGGTTATAGGTTGTCCAGTTGGTTGAGGTATAGCCACCTTTTAGGGTCAATTCTTGATTGATTTCTGCAACTGAAATCACGCTGACACCTGCACAATAGCCTGCTACTTTCACCGTGCCGCCGCTGCTTGCCGCTGCAATTGCATCACGCACGGCTTGGGCGTCGGCGCTGCTAAACATGGTGGTGCCGTCATTATGGGTCGCAAAACACAGGTTGGCATAAACCACACTCATCTTGGCCTGTGGTGGGGCAGTTACCTTATCAGCCAATACCATGTTGATTGGCGCAGCAATATATTCTGACAACGCGCTTACACTGGGTGCATAAGCCAGACCACTTAGCCCAAGCGCAATGCTGAGGCATGTTCTGAGTGCGGTTGCAATCCTTGAGTGGCAGTAATATATGGCTGCAATAAAGTTAAATGACATAGCCTTCCATTTTATCCTAAGCGGGTCAACTGCATATTAATAAATGTCGTAAATGTTGCAGGATTGCAAAAATAATATTAAATATTTCTCAACCAATCAATACTTTCGCCAAATTTTATTTTTTGCCCCAAAAATATAGTTTGTGTGCTTAATTTCGATAGGCAAGAGAATCCGGAGGTTGAGGCTTTAGCCGGTTACTAACTCGGTCAAAGCCTATATTTATAGCCTTAAGCCTGAATTGGAGCATTAACCGGCTAAAGCCTCGGCCTCCCAACGCTTTTCGTAAATTTAGGGGCATTCCCAATTTCAAAATATATTGTCGAAGGTGTTGACCAATAAGAGCAATTTAAAAAAACACAATGCCAAAATCACGCCATCTCTAGCAATCGCAATGCCGTTGCCTCGCTGACCGGCGTAACTGACAAGCGGTTGCCTTTGCGTATGATGATGAGGTCATCGGGTTGAAATTGTTGGCGCAAGGTTTCGAGGCTGATGACATTGGCGAATTTTTCGACAAATTGCACCTTTACTGTCCACCAGCGTGGGGCGGCGAGGTTGCTTTTGGGGTCGTAATAGGTTGATCGCGGGTCAAATTGAGATGGGTCGGCGATATTGGCCTCGACGATTTTGCATAGCCCGGCAATGCCGATTGGTTCAACATTCGAGTGATAGAAAAATGCCAAGTCGCCAACACGGGCCGTTTGCAAAAAGTTGCGGGCTTGGTAATTTCGCACCCCATCCCAAATGGTTTCGTTAAAGCGTTGTAAATGGTCGATGCCAAAGACATCGGGTTCAGATTTGAGTAGCCAATAATTCATAGAAGGATAAAGGATGAAGGATGAAGGATGAGGGATGAGGGATGTTTAAGATTCATCCTTCATCCTTCATCCTTCATCCTTTTACACGACACTTGTAATCAATTGCGCAACCACATCATAACGCCCAAATGCTGGGATGATATAGATGCCTTGAATGAGGTTGCGCAACTCGCCGATAATCTCTTGAGCGATGAGGCGGCCCTCGGTGCGGGTTTTGTTGCCAGCGCGGCGCAGACGCTCGATGATGGCATCACCCATCACCACGCCCGGCACCTCGTTGCGAAAAAACTCGGCGTGATTGATGCTGGCTAAGGGCAAGATACCGGCGATGATGGGCAAGGTCAATTTGCCATATTGACGTTCATAAAAGGTTAAAAATCGCTGGGCTTGCGCGGGATCAAACACCGGTTGGGTGAGCGCAAAATCGGCCCCGCTGTCGATTTTCTTTTTTAGCAATTTGGCCTCTTTCGCCATCGCTTCGTCGTCGGGTGGGGTTAAGTTCATGGCTACGCCCACATAAAACGAACACGGCGCACCAATGGCCGCGCCCGAACTTTCTTGCCCGTGATTAAATCGCTCTTTGACCAATTGCACCAAGCCAGTTGGCACAATATCGTGATGGTCGCTGGCTTCGGGGTAATCGCCGATACGGTTAGGGTCGCCCATGGTTACAAACAGGTTGCGAATGCTCAGCCCATGAGCGCCGAGCAGATCGGATTGCACTCGCAGCAAATTTCGCCCGCGCACCGGAAAATGTAGCACCGTTTCGATCCCGACATGGTCTTGCACCCGCGCCGCCAAGGCCATGCCCGCCATCCGCATTCGCGCCATCGGGGCATCGGCAATGTCGAGCACGGTGGCTCCGGCATCTTTCAGCACCCGCGCCGTTTGTTCAACTTCGCTGGTGTCGTAGCCCTTGGGTGGCTCAATTTCAATCGTAACCACAAATTTGCGTTGGGCCAGCGCTTGTGCCAATTGGGTTTGGGGCAGGGTTGAATGTTGAGCGTTGAGCGTTGAGAGTTGAGAGTGAACAACTTCCTCAACCCTTAACTCTGAACTCTTAACCCGAATATCGAGGGCGCGGCGCATGGCGGCGATGTGTTCGGGCGTGGTGCCACAGCAGCCGCCGACAAGGGCGCAACCAGCATCGATAAAGCGGTTGGCGTAGTCGCCAAAATAAGTGGGGGTGGCCGGATACATTAAGCGGCTGCCGCGTTGTTCGGGGAAGCCTGCGTTGGGCATGGCTGACAAAAGCGGCAATTTTTCGCCCGCCGGCACTTTGGCCTGAAATGCCAAGGCCATGTGTTCGATCACATCTAACATGCGTTGTGGGCCGGTTGAGCAATTGGCCCCTACCGCATCGGCCCCCAATTCACGCAGCCGCAGCGCCACATCGGCGGGTGAATGGCCGGTCCAGGTGCGGTTGTCGCGCCCAAAGGTCATGTGGGCCAGAATGGGCAAATTGCACACGTCACGGGCGGCGCGAAAAGCTTGCTCGATTTCGCCCAGGTCAACCATCGTTTCAAGCACAATCACATCGACCCCAGCTTGGGCCAAGGCTGCAATTTGCTCGCGAAAAGCGTCGTAGGCTTCGGCGGGTTTGACTGAACCCAGCGGCGCAAGGCTGATCCCCAGTGGCCCAACCGATCCCGCCACAAAGGCTTGCCGCCCAGCCCGATGAATGGCCTCACGTGCCAAGCGCACCCCAGCCGCATTGACGGCGGCAATGTCGGCATTGTGGCCGAGTTGTTGCAGCCGGTAACGATTGGCCCCAAAGGTGTTGGTTTCGATGACATCGGCCCCAGCCACTGCATAGGCATGATGAATATCGCTGATGAGTTGTGGGCGCGACAGGTTGAGCAGGTCAAAAGGCTCATCAAAACTTACGCCACGCGCGTGGATTTGGGTGCCCATTGCGCCATCTAACAATAACGGGCGGGTGCGAAGATGCGATAAGAAGTCCATACGTTTATTTTAATGACAAGGTTGAGAGGATGAGGGGGTGAGTGGGTGAGTGGGTGACAGGGTGACGAGGTGATTTAATTCACCCTGTCACCCCCTCACCTTGTCACATCTTCGCCCAACACCTCTTTTGCCAATTGCAAAAGCTCATTGGCGCGGTCTTGGGGAATGTTTTTGCTGATGAAATAGGCATCAAGCAATTCGATGGGGGATTTGGCTTCGGGGTTGGCGATGCCGATGCGGGTGCGGTTATCACGTTGCACCTCACGCGCAATGCCAGCCACAAATTTGGCCGCACTCAGGGCATTTTCGACATCTTTGGGTTTAAAATGAATTTCTTGTGGCCCATTGAGTTTGACCCGCACTCGCACCACCGCATCAGCGACATCATGGCGCTCAATCGCCCTCAACACGGCTTCGGTCGGCGATTCGCCGTCTGCGGTGGCATCGACATCAATGGTGAGAAAACGCCGCACCTTGACCGGTATAAATTGCCAAGTGGTGTTGCCACGTTGTAAATTGATCCAACAAAAGCCTTTGTGTTCGCGTTCTTCGCCAAAATCGATGCGCTCAAGGCTGCCCGCATACACAATCGGCGGTTTTTGCTCGGCGTTTAGGCTTTGGTGTTTGTGAATGTGGCCGAGGGCGACATAATCGATATTGGGATGCGACAACGCGGCAATGCTAATCACTGCGTCACGGCCCACCATCACCCCGCGCTCAGAGCCAAAGGTGGCCCCGCTGACGGTGAAGTGCCCGGTTAAGATGAGTGGCAAAGTCGGATCGGCCTCTTTTGCCAAGCGCTGAATTTCTTCTTCGACCAGTTTCTCAAGTTCGCGGTCAAGTTGCTCAACATTCATACGCCGATAATTGCCATCTTCATCGAGTTGTATCAGGCGTGAGCGCAGCGGCCAAGGCACGGTTGCTACTTGCACTACCCCGCGTTTGGTTTGAATGCGGTGTAGCTGCTCGCGTGAGCCGACGATGACGTTTGGCACATCGAGCGTGCGAAAGACATCGAGACTATTGGCGCGTTTGTCCATCAGCGGCATGTCGTGGTTGCCCACCAGTGCCACCATTGGTAAATTGGCCCGTGATAATCGCATAATTTGCCGACCAAATTCACGCAAGTAGGTTGGGTTGGGGTCGCGGGTTTTAAAAGCATCGCCCGCAAAAACAACCAAATCTGCGTCATTTTCCAAGGCATAATCCACAATCTCTTTAAGCCGCCTAATAAAATCGAGCACCCGTTCATTCACCCCGGTTTTGGGGTCAATCTGCCCATAGTTCTCCATCCCGATATGTAAATCGGCAAAATGTAATACTCGTATCGCTTCAGCCATCGCTATGCATTTTAGTGGAAAGTGGAAAGTGGAAAGTGGAAAGTGGCGGGGAGGGGCAGGGGGCAGGTGGAAAGTTTTTCACTTAGGACTTAGCACTTTTTACTTTCCACTTTTCACTTGCCACTTGCCCTTGCCCCTTCTTTGTGACATTCCTCCGGCTAATGCCTGCTCATCTTCATAGGCATACAATCAAATATTGATACAATTGGCTTGATTTATGAATACTCCCTCATCCTTGCATAATGACTCGCATGACTCGGTTCACGGTGAGTTATCGCTTTCAGAAGGCAATCGCAAATTTGGTATTTGGTTGTTTCTTAGCTCCGAACTGCTCATATTTATGGGTTTGATCGCTGGGTTGCTATTGGTAAAACGTGGTGCTGAAGAATGGCCGCATTTTGAAGGCCCGACGTTTTATTTGGTCAGTATCAACACCTTGGTGTTGCTGTTCAGCAGCTTGACGGTGGTGCTTGGTATCGATGCTATTAAACTTGGCAATGTCAAAAAATTATCTTTATATATTGGGATCAGCGCGCTTTTGGGGCTGGTGTTTTTAGGTGGGCAAGCGGTTGAATATACCAATTTGATTGTTGGCGAAGGGCATGGTTATGCCGATGACCCATTTGGCGCGGCATTTTTTACATTGACCGGTTTTCACGGTTTGCACGTGTTGGTTGGGGTCATTTGGGCGTTGGCAATTTTGAATCGTGCTAACGCTGGGGTATTTAAGTCTAACAATTACACTACCATCGAGATGTTTGGTTTGTTTTGGCACTTTGTTGACCTCGTGTGGATTGTAATTTTTACCGTTGTATATCTCCTTAACTTTAAATAGACATGTCATCATCAACTGAAACCACCCCCGGCCACGCCGAGCACAAACACGTTGACCCAAAGCGGGTTTTTGTTATTTTGTTGGTTGCGACAATTATCGAAATTTTATTGGCCTTGTTTAAGGTCACGCCAGCCGTTTCGATGCCGTTGTTGTTGGCATTGAGCTTTGTCAAAGCCGCATTGGTTGCGCTTTATTTTATGCATTTGCGCTACGAAAAACTAATCTATGGCATTGCGTTTATTGCCCCATCGCTTTTTGCCTTGATGTTAATTGTATTGATTTCGCTGGCATAATAAATTTACAACAAAAAAGCCCGCCGCATGTCATGCGGCGGGCTTTTTTGTTGTAACTAAACAATAGCGATTTCGGCGAAAACCTCTTTGCTTTTAGCTTTTAGTCCTCTAATTTCAACATCGCCATAAAGGCTTCTTGCGGAATTTCGACGCTGCCGACCATCTTCATCCGCTTTTTGCCTTCTTTTTGTTTTTCGAGCAATTTGCGTTTGCGGGTGATGTCGCCACCGTAACACTTGGCCAACACGTCTTTACGCATGGCACGCACCGTTTCACGTGCAATCACCTTTGCGCCAATGGCGGCCTGAATCGGCACTTCGAACATTTGGCGCGGGATGACATCCTTCATCTTCTTGGTCAATTGTGAGCCTTTGTGTTGGGCGGCATCACGATGCACAATCATGGCGAGCGAGTCGAGCGGGTCGCCGTTAATCAAAATATCCATCTTGACCAATTCACCAGTGCGATAGTTGTCGAATTGATAATCGAGCGAGGCATAGCCCTTTGAAATGCTCTTGAGCTTGTCATAAAAATCGACGATCAACTCAGCCAATGGCAACTGATAGCTCAACACTACCCGCTCGGTGTCGAGATATTCCATGTTGACACTGATCCCGCGTCGCTTGATGACCAAATCCATAATCGCGCCAATATGCTCTTTGGGGGTAAAAATTTGAATTTTCATCCAAGGCTCGCGCATTTCCTCAAGCTTTGATGGGTCGGGCATGTCGGACGGGCGGTCGAGTGTGATGACTTCACCATTTGACAATACCGCTTCATATTCTACGCTGGGGGCCGTTACCACCACATCAAGGTCATACTCACGCTCAAGCCGCTCTTGAATGATTTCCATGTGAAACATTCCCAAAAATCCGACGCGATAGCCGAAGCCGAGCGCGGTTGAGCTTTCAGGCGAGAATGTCAATGCGGCATCGTTCAGTTGTAGCTTGTCGAGGGCATCGCGTAATAGCGGGTAATCGTCGGTATAGGTGGGGTAAATGCCTGCAAATACCATCGGTTTGGCCGGTTTATAGCCGACTAATGGTTCCACTGGGTTCATGGCATCGATCAGGGTATCACCAACCCGACATTCACGCACACTTTTAAACCCAGTTGCAATATAGCCTACTTGGCCCGCCAAGATTTCGCTGGTTGCAAACATGCGCGGGTTAAACGCCCCAATTTCAATCGAACCAAATGTGGCCCCAGTTGCCGACATTTTTAGCTTGGTTTTGGCAGTGATGGCCCCATTAATGACACGGGCGTAGGCAATAACACCCTTATAAGCGTCATAATGTGAGTCAAATACTAAGGCTTGCAATGGTGCGGCTACACTGCCTTTTGGGGGGGGCACATCACGCACCACCCGCTCTAATACATCTCGAATCCCGATACCGGCTTTGGCCGAGATACACAAAATTTCTTCTGGCACATCGCCCAGCAAATTGCTTACTTCTTTGGCCACCTCTTCGGGGCGGGCGTGTGGCAGGTCTATTTTGTTGATGACGGGGATGACGTGCAAGTTGGCTTCGAGCGCCAAATATAGGTTAGCCAAGGTTTGCGCCTCGACACCTTGCGAGGCATCGACGACCAATAATGCGCCTTCGCAGGCATTTAAAGCGCGGCTGACCTCATAGGTAAAATCGACATGACCGGGGGTGTCGATGAGGTTGATCTCGTATTCGAGGCCATCTTTGGCTGTGTAGTTCATGCGCACAGCCGATGCCTTGATGGTAACGCCTTTTTCGCGCTCCAAGTCCATCGAATCGAGCAATTGTTCTTGCATTTCGCGGCGGGTGACTGTGCCGGTTGCCTCAAGCAAACGGTCGGCCAAGGTCGATTTGCCATGATCTACGTGCGCAATAATGCAAAAGTTTCGTATACGTTCAAGCGAATGTGTCATTAAGTTTGTCCAGTAATTTCGTTAAGTGCGTAAAAATCGCGGCGGACATTATAAGTTGATTGGCTGACACGTTGCTTAGGACTTGTAAAATGCTCATTGTCATCGGCCTGCAAAGATTAATAATCACCCACATGACGGGGGGAATTTATGCAAGAAAGTGTTAAATTTTTGGTGCAACTAAATAATGAATACTTACAATCTACTCGAAAATATTATTTTTAACGAAACCCAACCCCATGCTGAACCATTGCAAGTGGATAAACATGGGCGGGTATTGCGTTTTGCGCTAGAGCCGCAACAAGAAGTAAAACGTCACAACTCGCCTCATTCGCCTGTCAATATTGTTGTGCTAAAGGGGCAAGGCATGTTTGCAGGGGGTGATGGCGTTGAGCATTTGCTTGGCCCCAATCAATTGCTCGTCATTGCGCCGGGTGAAATGCATCACATTCGTTCGCTCGACGAAGATTTGGTGTTTTTGGTGATATTGCACGGTGTGTTGCCCCATTAAAATTAAATAGATGCAAACCTTTCACCCCGAAGCACACAAAGCACTCAAAGATTTGCGCCAAAAAACTGAACCTCGGTTAACATCAGCTTTTAAAATGAATCAGTTACTAAGCAAAACGATTACAGGTTTTTTTACATTAATGATTGCTTTGGCTTTGGTGCTATTTGTTTCGGCGGGCACTTTGGCTTATTGGCAAGCGTGGGTTTATTTGGCGGTGTTTGCTTTATGCGTTATTATCATTACCGCCTATTTATTTAAATATGACCAACGGTTATTAGCCAGCCGTGTCAGCGCCGGGCCGACTGCCGAAGTTGAAAAAAGCCAAAAAGTGATTCAAAGTTTAGCCAGCTTGTTTTTTATAGGGTTATTTGTGGTGGCTGGGCTAGATTTCCGCTTTCATTGGTCAACGGTGTCGCTTGGGTTAGTGGTGCTCGCTAATGGCTTCGTCATCATTTCTTTTGTCATTATTTTTTTGGTTTTTAAAGAAAATAGCTATACCAGCGCTATTATTGAAATTGCCGATGAGCAACGGGTGATCACGACAGGCCCTTATCGCATCGTTCGTCATCCTATGTATGCTGGGGCTTTTCTGTTGCTCATCTTTTCGGCCTTAGCCTTGGGGTCTTGGGTTGCGGTGCCTTGCGCTGTGTGTTTAATGTTGTCGATTGTGCTACGGTTGATCGAAGAAGAGAAATTTTTATCGTCTCATCTCGCAGGCTATGATGCCTATCGCGCCCAAGTTCGCTATCGGCTTATTCCTTATCTTTGGTAACGCTAGGCGCTAGACGTAGCTCCATAAATACAATTTGCATCTTATCTGATACGGCATGATAGGGCGGTATTTCGCAAAAACCCAAGCTGCGATATAGCGCTTGGGCTGCTATTTGTCGCCCGCCCGTGCTTAGGCGCATTTCGCGATAGCCCAATAGACGCGCTGTGTTGATGGCGGTAACGGCTAAGGCCCGCCCCAGCCCTTGCCCACGAAATGGCGCATCGACAAACATCAACTTCATCTCGCCAATTTCTTGACTGTGCTTGCGTAAGGCCACCATGCCTGCGATCTCGTTATGCTGATAAGCCACGAATAGTTTTTCGGATGGCGATTGATGTGGGCTGAAAAACGGCGCGATATCGTCTTCGATGGTTTGCGCATCTTGTGCTAAAAGGTTATGTGCTTCTGGGTAGGTTTGCTGTAGCCAAGCCACCAATGAATGCGCCAGACGATAGGTCGTGCGGTGTTCTTTGGGGGTCTTGGCTTCTTTGATGTCGATCATGCAAGGTTATTATTCATTTTATTGAGTATGGGTGCATGTTTTAAAGTATGACCTTAACTCGCAATCATGCCACCATCCACTACCAGCGCCGAGCCGGTCATAAATGAAGATTCGGCGCTGGCGAGGAAGGCGACGGTGGCGGCGATTTCGGCGGGGTCGCCATAGCGCCCAAGCGGAATGCTGGCAAAGAGGCGTTTGCGGGTGAGTTCGGGGTTATCGGGCGAAAGTGTATTTTCTAGCGTTTGCACCATTTGAGTGTCGGTGGGGGCCGGGCAGACGGCATTGACGCGAATTTTGTGGGCGGCAAATTCGAGCGCCGCGACCTTGGTCATGCCGATCACGGCATGTTTGCTGGCGGTATAGGCCAGAATGCCGCGGCTGCCGCTCAGGCCAGACACCGAGGCGATGTTGACGATGGCCCCGCCGCGTGTTTGCATTTGTTTGGCCGCATATTTCATGCCCAGAAAAACACTGCGGGCGTTTACCGCCATGACACGGTCAAAGGTCTCATCTGGGTAATTCATAATCGGGCTAATCGGGCCTGAGATGCCAGCATTGTTGACCAGAATATCGAGTTGCCCAAAGTGCTCGATGATCTGTTGCAGCGCATTTTCCCAATCGGCGCTCACGGTTACATCACCCGAAATGGGCAAGGCGCGTTGCCCATTGGCTTTGATTGCCTGCATACAAGCCTCTAAATTCATGCTGGGCAGGTCGAGGGCGGCGACATCGGCCCCATCTTCAGCCAAGCGTTTGGCAATGGCTAACCCAATCCCCCGCGCCGCGCCTGTGACCAGGGCGATTTTGTCTTGTAATGGTTTTTGTTTCATATTGGGGTTTATTATGATGCAAAACCTCTCATGAAGCACACAAAGAACACAAAGAGAATTTATAAACCCTCTTTGTGTTCTTTGTGTGCTTCGTGAGAGATAAATTATGATGTTTTATACAACCGCTAAGGTTTACATCTTTGCAAAAATTTTGTTATGAATTGCGTAATGCCGCCACACGCGCCACAATATCGTGATTTGGCAATTGCTGGATGGCGAGATTGGCGCATTGTGGCGATAGCTCGATCAATTCGATGACGTTGCCATCGGGATCATAGAGATAGGCCGTGTTGATGCCATTTTGCGCATCGGGCGATGTAATTTGTTGCGCCCCAGCGTGAATACAAGCTGCCAAAGTATTTGGCAGGTCGTTGACCTCAAAACACAGATGGTTGTAGCCAAGCGCTGTGAAGGGCTGCGGTCGTGTGTTTAAGGCTGTGGGTGATACATATTGTGCCAACTCTAGCGTTAGGTTTGCGCCCACCAGCCAAGTGAGGATGACCTCGACCTTGGGCAACGCGGCAATGAGATCGAGATTGGGGTTGGGGCCAATTTTTCGCCCGCCCACCCGCGCCCCGCCCAGCAATTGATGATAAAAGGCCGCCAGCCGCTCGATATTGGGCGTGACGATGGCGACATGGGCCGCCCAAGGCGATTGACCCAGTGGGGCTAGGGGTGATGCCTCTAACTCAATGACGTTGCCCTCTGGATCGCGGGCATAACAATAGCGCCAACCTGTGCCGAGATCGACCGGAGCCGAATGAAACTGCGCCCCAGCCGCAGCGCAATCATCATAAAGCCGCGCCATTTGTTGATGTTGAACACAAAAATGGCTGATGCCAGCTTCGTTGACAGGTCGCCAACGGTTGGGTTGGGGTTGGGCTGGGGCAAAGGTTTGTAATTCGAGATAGCAATTGGGGGCGCGTAAAAGTAGGGACACAGCATGCTGTGCTCCTACTGGGCTGGGCATCGTCAAGGCTGTGTGATTAAACGCAAAGGCGCGGTGTAAAAAGGCACTCGATTGTGCTAGATCGCCAACGGAGAGGCCGATGTGATGTAGGGCTTGGATCATGGGAAATGCTTGTGAGGGGTTTATATTAACATGTCGCCCCTAAGCCAGCGCATTGCCGCCGCGTGCATAAAAAAACTTTTTGGTGATTTCGATCACGACCACATGATCCCCACTGCCAGCACAATAATGATTTCATGGCGACATTACATAACAGCCCGCTCGGGTTGGGTGATCTTCGACCTGTGAGCCATGACGCACTTTGCGAATGAGCCATAGCACTTGCCAATCTCCACTCGCTGCAATGGTGTGAATGATCCCAAACCAGAGCAGATTGCCATCGCCTAGTATAAGACTGAAAATGTAAGGGATGATGCCTAAAACCAGCCCGGGCATCAACCCACCCATGCGGTAAGCGCTAATATCAACCGTCTCTTTTAAATGGGCAAAAGGGGTGAGCATTTTCCATTGAATGCCATATTCGACACTTGAAAATGGTTTTTTTGCCGCAATTGCCCATGTAAGCCCGTGAATTAACTCGTGAATAAAGATGCTGGCGATTAAAAGCAACACAAAAAGCAGAAAAGGCCAGGTGGGCGACATCGCTTCTGCGCCGTGTATGCGATAAACCCCCCCGATTTGCAAAATGGCAATCGGCAAGGCGATGATAAATGCAATCATGTTGGCGCGTAACATCGAGATTGAAAGGTCTTCTTTGGGTTGGTTGGGCATGTTTGTTTCCATTGCGATTCAGAAAAGTTATGCGATAGCCTATTCGCCAAAAGCCAAGCGCGCGGATAGATGCGCCAAGGTTGATTCGGCCCCTTGGTTTTGGTTGACCCCCTCGGCAATGAGTGCATCAAAACAACCGCCAGTGACAGCGTTATAAAGTGGCAATGCATGACAATTGCGCCCATAAAACCATTCTAAGGCCGATTGCGCCAGCGTATGATAACGTGGTTGTTCTAAGATTGAGGCGGCGGTTAACAATGCCTCGGTCATACAAGCCGCATCAATGGGCTGTTGATCAAACGTTGCGGCGGGGCTGCCTTGTTGATACCAACCATTTTGACCGATCAGGTTGAGTTGATCATTCACAAAGGTGGTCTTGATCAAAAATTCAAGGCTGCGTTGCCCGACCTCTAAATAGCGTTTTGAGCCGGTTAATTTGCCCGCCACAAGCATGGCTTGGGACAAAGTGGCATTGCCATAAGTCAATGAGCGCTCAAACCATTGCCATTGGTCATCGGCCACTTGCTGAAAAAGCCCGGCCAAATAGGCGGCATATTGGTCGATGTGGGCTAACATCACGGCAGCGTTTTGGTTGGCAGCATACACCTCGGCGCAACCAAGCATGGCCGATGCCACCGCACGCGGTGAGGTTAGCCACTCGATCGAGGTTTTGGCGCGGTTAAACATCCATAATGCGGCATCGCACATGCCTTTTTCGGGGGCATGGTTTACGCCATACCCTAGCGCCCACAACGCCCGCCCATTTGAATCGGGCGAACCTTCAGATTCTAGCCATTGTCGGTCATAACCGGCAAAATTGCGAAATAGGCCGTCTTCACGCTGGGCATAAAGCATAAAGGCCAAGTAGCGCCGCGCCAAGATGAGTAAATCGGTGCGATTGGTGATGGCATAAGCCTGTAAAGCCACCACAAAGGCCCGTGCATTGTCATCTAAGGTATAGCCGTGATTGGGGTCGCCAATACTCCAACGGGCATGTTGCAATAGACCGGTGTCATCGCTCATATGCACCAAATGATCAAAACGCAGAGATGGGTATATCATGCGAAATTACCTCCTTATAAGTATTCACATATTGCTCGGCTACGGCAGGCCAAGTCCAACTTCGGCTAAAGGCATAGGCGCGTTGTTCCATGGTGTGCCGCAGGTTGGGGTGATCGAGCAAATTGTTGATGGCATGGGTCATGGCAGCGCTATCGCGGAATGGCACAAGGGTGCCATTGCCATTGTCCAAGACCTCGCGGGCATGAATAAAGGGGGTCGAGATGATGGCCTTGCCGCTGCCCATTGCATAGGCCAAAGTGCCACTGACGATTTGGGTGGGGTTGAGGTAAGGAATAAGATAGGTATCGGTGGCCAATAAATAATTGATGAGCTGGGTTAACGAGAGATAGCGATCGATAAAGGCCACATTGTTTTGTAAATGCAAGTCGTTTACCAGCGTTTGTAATTGGGCGCGATAAGCCTCGCCTTCATGGGCACGCACCCCGGGGTGGGTTTGCCCAATGATGAGATAAAGCACTTCTGGGTGTGTGCGCACCACTTCGGGCAATGCGCGTATGGCAAATTCGATGCCCTTATTGGGGCTAATGAGGCCAAAAGTAGACAAGAGTGTGCGGTCTTTATAGCCCAAATTTAGCTTGCTGGCAAAGTGGGCGCGTATGGGTTGGGTGACGGTGGGAATGCCATGCGGGATCATTTTGATTTTATTACGTGGAATACCGTAATCTTGGGTCAAAATGTCGGTGGCGGCATTGGCGAGCACAATGAGGCGAGCGCTGTGTTGAGCTAGATCGCCAGTGACCCGCCGCAATACTGGATCGGGATTAGGGATGACAGAGTGCAGGGTCGTGACAATGGGCTTGTTGGCCCGTTTATACAGCTCAAGCAAATATTCACCGCGTTCACCCCCAAAGAGACCATATTCATGTTGAATATTAATCGCATCAATCGGCATTTGGGCCAGTTTTTGGCTGGCGGCGATATAGCTGCGTATGTCGTTGCGCTCAATTTTGATCTGCACTTGTTTATCATAGGCATAGCCTTCAGGGCGGTCATTCATTGCCATAACGACCGATGGTTGGTTGGTTGCCGTTTCGACCGCTGTCATGACATCGTAGGTAAATGTGGCAATGCCGCATTGGCGTGGCGGAAAACTGCCCAAGAAGGCCACTCTGGGCGGTGTTTGGAGCGTGGCGAAATTGTTGAGGGGACGTTGCAAGGAAACAGTTGGAAAATACATAATGAGCTACCTCCGGTATCTCAGATTAGGGCCGGTTTGCGATGCCGGTGTATGGCTTTGGGTAGAAATAAAGAGCAATTCTCGATGTTTTGGGGTGATCGAGCGATGTGCTTTTTATTGGGATGGTGTTTAAATATGCGTTATAAATGCATCTTATAACCCATCAGCCCTTATGGCATCTGGAGAGTGGGGAGTATTTGTCACCCCCAGTTGGGGAGGGGAAAGCCATACGAGGTTTTACGTTGAAATCACTTTTTTGACAAAGGTTAAAAAAGGGGTGCCATTGTCAAAATAAATGCGCAAGGTGTCGCCACTGACCTCATAGCGCATGGCTGTTTGTAGCGATTTGAGATACCACGCCTCTTGTTGCATTGCGACAGGTTGACAAGCCATTAATGTGCTAACCAATGCGCCAAATTTTAGTTTATCGCCATCAATACGATACGTCCCACCGAGGCTATTGCAACCGCCGTCGCCATTAACACGCCCAACTGTGTCAAATGTAATGGATGAAAAAACAGCCGCAGCCACTTTGCCATCGAGGCTGCTTTCTTGCAATTGCCAAGTGCTGCCGGCCAAACTTGAGGTTGGGGTGGTGACAATTTGTGAATTGGCGGTGCAATCATTGGCAATGATGTTGCCTTTTGTATCTTCAATTCGCGCATCATCGCCTTTGCCAAACATCAAGGTATTTTCATTGCCATATCGGATGCCACTGCCGCTGATTAATTGGGTCAACACTTGGGTTTTGCCATTGATGGTTAAGCTGGCTTGGTTATTGCTAAAGACGATGTGAAATTTCTGACCATCAAGACAAGTGAAGTCGACATTGTAGACCGCAGTCGGGCCTGTTGTTGGGTTAGGGCTTTGAGGCATCACGGGTGTTTTTTCGATAATGATCGTTGGCGGTGGGTTGCTCAAGGGGGTGGTCGGGGCGACACAGGCCATAAGCAATATGCACTGAAAAAATATGATGGGTAGGTGTTGATGATTGGGTTTCAAGGTGTTTTCCTTTATGGTTCAGCAAATAAATTAATGCGTGTAAGCGCCAAGCTGATGATTTTGTGCTTTCACTATTTCACTATTTCTATTAATTTGTTGTTTTGTAATTTAAAGGCGCGGGTCACAATTGGGATTGAGGCTGTTGCAGTGGGCATATTGGGCTGATAAGGTAATATGACCGCAACAATAGTGCCAGAACGAATGGTAATCGATTGAACCAAAATATGATCGCCCAACAAAATAGAATACATGGGGGTTGCAACCCCATTCTTGTTAATCACGCCGGTAAGATTGGTAAGCGTGTCATTGCCATCAGATGTAATCATCAACAAGACCACTGCGTCTTCGATCCCATCGCCATTGATATCGCCAAATGCTTGCTCTTTACCCAATTGGACTTTAATTTTTGCTGCCGATCCAAACGTGACAGTGCCTTCATAGCTGCCGTCTTTTAATTGCACTATGCCGGTTTTTGTTTGTTTAATCGGATATTCAGCATTGCGCAAGGTTTCTAAAACAGAAAGGCTTGGCTGTGGGGGGCGTATGGGCAGTATCTCTGTCGCATTATCGACATGGGTCAATGACATCGCCATTGGCTGGTTAATTGCCATCCCCATACGGATAAAGGTGGCCGCGATTGCACCACTACTTGTATGCAATTCTAATTGGTCACCCTCGAGACGATAGGTCGTCGTCATTTCAAGGGCTTTGATGTAATTTGCCTCTTGTGCCATCACCCCGGCTGGCTCGGCACAGGTGCTGTGGGTCGTTGTGATGGCGCTGATGTTTATTTTTTTACCAGCCAATTCGTAATTGGCAGTATAGGTATTGCAACCAGCCAAGCCCCCCAATTTGCCATCGTTGCTAAAGTTTATTGAGATATTTGAACCAATCAAAATACTCATGACCGCAAATTTGCTGTTGTTATAACCAGTTGTGTGCCAAGTGATCCCATTTAGATCGCTGCTTTGCTTGATAAACGAAGCCAAGGCTTTGTCATTCTCATCAAATAAGGTTAATTGTTGACCAACAATCTGGTAACGTGCCGTTGTTGTAATCGTCGCCAGATAGCTGTTGCCTGTTTTTTTGAGTGGGTCTGAACATGCAATCAAGGTTGAGGCGATATTCTTGCTGATGGTGAGTTTATCGCCTTTTATCATGTAGGCACTGCCATAATTGTTGCAACCATTTGTTGCATTTATATTGTTATTGGCAAAATTAAGGGTAATTAAGACAGTGTTTCTTAAAACAATTTTTCGCCGAAATCACTATCTCAGCGTTGTTATGGGGCGGCAACGCCGCCCCATAACAACGCTGAGATAGTGATTTCGGCATTCGTTTTGTCTAAATATGCTCTCTGATTTGATAAAACCACGTAATTACAGCTGACAAAAAAGTGAAATTTGATTTAAGAAACACTCTCTAAGGGTAATGGGTGCTATCGCCGCTGATAGGCCATTGAGATACAGCAAATCCCAATGGCTGTCAATAATTTCGTTCGTGGCTGTTGTGCAGGCACCTAAGGTTGAGACGGCAAGCATAGCCAAGGCGAGGATGATTTTTGGTGTTTTCATAATTGCTTATCCTGACAATCTTCGATTGGCTATGTCTTGTCGGCAAGTTTTTATACTAACTCTTGGTGATGATGTTGTTGTTTGACAAGTCTTTCACTGCAATTGATTCTTGCTTGTTACGTTTGAAAATATATTCTTGGGCGTTATTGTCAGCTGCAATCAATTCCCAACCTTCGCTGCCTTTTTGATTGGCAAATTCTGAAATATTGGCTTTCTTTTTCCAATCATCAATTTCTTCGCCGTTAATATAACGCGGCATTGAGGCGTGTTTGCGATAGTCGCAAATCACAAATAAATATTCTAAATTTTTCATTTTATTCTCCTAAAGTAAATTTCAAGTTTGTATGCTGGGCGTGGTAAATCAGAGCTTGGCTAAAAGCCGTAATGAGGCATTTAATCGCCAATCGCTTGGTGATAACTTGTCACAGTTAGCAAAATGCATGTTTCATCGACAATTGGGCGGATGCTATCAGACGCTAATGATGAGCGCTGGCATCGTCGTTTGTCACATCAAAATGAGAGGCCAATTACTACACCCGCCAAAATGCTTCTAGCGTAATATCTTGGCTTTGATTATGTCCATTTAATAATGTTGTCACCATGCCCAGCACCTGAACAACATGGCGTGTATACATTGCCTCAAGTGCATTTCGGTCTCGACAAAGCAATTTTGGCAACCAAGGTGGAATCTTTGAGTAAGCTGTAATTCATTTTTTGCTCATTTGCCAATACCTACAGGTGCGCGACAAATCTGCATGTGTAAGTCATCGCTAAACAGATTGCAACTTTGGGCGCACAGGTCTTGTTTTATCGTCTTAGCTTGATCAGGAATCAGTCTGAATAAACCTATTCGCTGTTCATTTGTGATACCATGCGCAGCAAGATTATGATGGCTTTGTTGATGATTTGTTGCCGTATTTTTAATTTTCATTTTTCTTCTCCCAAATTGCTCAGCCAAATAAGCCACCTAACTCGATGGTGATTTGACATTACTTTTCTGTAAAAAATACAAAATTCGCAAAAATTAAGCTGATTTAATATTTTCTTTTGCGATTTTTGTGTTCTTTCTCGTGAATTTTTTTGATTCGTGTAAGCCCTATCATTTCATTTTGCGCAAAGAGGTCAGACCGATGACAAAACCGAGGATGACAGTCAGAAAGGCTGGAATCCACATTCGACTAAAGCTGTTTAGAATGCTGTCATCAAATATGCCGATCTTGCTCACCGCGCCTTCCATCATGCCGCCTTCCATCGCAATGCGCGACATCGCCCAACTGCCAAAAAAGACAAACAGCACGGCGACAATGACAAAATCGACAATAAACATAAAGATGGGTGTTTTTTTTAATAGATTCATTGGGTTAATCTCCATGCACATTGCCTCATTCCAAGCGTCATAAAGTCACACATTCAAGGCAACTTAGTGCCCTAAAATGACCGCTTTGCCTGCATCAATGACAGCCGATAAATGCTCTTTTTGTTCTTTTAGCATCTCTTTCCCGCTACGCTTTATTTTTTTAGCTTTTTGGCGAATGTCAGAGGTCATATGGTTGGCTGTGAGGCGGGTTTGATCCATTGCCTCTTCTAAATCTTCATTGGCTTGTGCTTGGATGTCATTGCCTTTTAACTGAAGTTGGGCGCGTAGATGTTTGCCCGATAATGGCGCCATCAGTAGCATGGCCCCAGCACCTGCAAGCCCGCCAAATAGCATCCCTGCGATAAACCCTTTGGGGCTGTCAATATTTAGGCTGGGTGACTTAGGTTCATTATTGTTGTTATTCATATTATTTTCTCGGTAGATTCGTTTTCAGATGTAGGATAAATGGTGGATACGTTGATGGGTGCGCTGGGCTTTTGTTTATGTGATGCGTAATTGGTATGGTTTGAAATAAACCAACTGATCGCTAAAACAAAAAATACGACAGTAACCAATAAAAATACGACAATGACACTAAGGATGAATATATTTGCATTCATCAGGTTAATCTTTGGTAATAGTGCTGATGCTGCGTTCATTGCCTTGCCCACCGGGGGTTTGCTCGCGTGATGTGCGGGTAAATGTGCGGGCGCTGGGGCGATTGGTAAAGATGGGAATAATACGCATAATGCCCCAGAAGATGAGCGCATATACCAGCATGGCAACGATGGTGGTGGTTTCAAACACACTGCCGCCAGCCGCTGGGGTGGCAAACAAACCGCTAAAGGGGGCCGTAAATGCGCCAGTAATCCCATAAATAAACACGGCAAAGCCACTATTGGGGTTGGCAGCCAACAATTTCAACATTAAGCGCAAGACAAGCAAGACCTCTAACCCACCTAATAGGGTCCAGAGAATTTGATTGAATAAAAGTACACCCTGCCGACGTTCAGATGCGACATCGTGGGTTACTTGCTCACTGGCGACATAACCCGGCTGTTGCGTCACCACTGTTTCTTGGCGGCGGTCTATGCTTGCATCATGGGTTGTTTGATAATCAGACATATTAGTCTCCTTGTTTATATTGAGCACCGTTTCAGACTGAGGTTTTCGCCGATTTCTGCCCGTGCGCAATAAAATTGTGTAATTGGGGAATTGTTAACGTGAAGATCGCATATTTAAGAGAGGGGCGGGTCTGGGATCCGCCCTTTTGCGATAATATTGATGCGTTATTCTGTAAGGGTCAAGACGATAGTGGAACTGTCATATCGAGCGGAGCGAGAAATGACAGATGTTAATCGGATGTCTTAACACAGTTTGATGTTGTCGCCACATTTTGAGATCACGACAAGCGTTGTGGCTTTTAAACGGGGGAGGCAAAGGGCGAGTGCTGCCGTGCCCTTATTTGCGTAATAGGGTAGATTTTGCAGCGGGGGTGTAAAAAATGATGCGAATCACTTTTTCAAACATCAAACCGAGTAAGGCATACACTAACATAGCGGCGATAGATGGGATTTCGAGCACACCTGTGCCGATGATTGGGTTAATGCCTATATCTGCAAACAAAGCGGTAAATAGGCTGCTAACACTGTAGATGAAGTGCGTAACCACGCTAGTGGGGTCAGCGCCAATCAATTTCAGCCCTACTCGTAATGCAATTAAGATTTCGAGCATGCCAACCATAAACCAGATGACGTAGATTTCGAGCAGGCCAAACAATGACCAGAGGGAATAGCTAGAACCCAATGTAAAAACACGTTGTTCCAGATCTAATTCTTGCGAGGGGATTGATGGTTGTGTTTTAGGTGTGGTCATGCTAACCATCCTTATATTACCGTTTTATCAACTGTAACACGTTTGACAAAACCTCATCAGTGGCGCAGTCACTGTGTTATTGCACCACTGGGGAATGCATCAATAACTTATGCCAAGCCACGACGAAAGAATTTAATCACTGCTAATAGGATGATGGCACCTAGGAGTGATACCAGCAAGGCTGGCAAACTAAAGTTATTTTCGTTAATGGTGCTGATGCCAAAGAAGGGGGTTAACACCAAACCAGCAACAAATGCGCCCACGCACCCAACCACAATATCGATAATCGTGCTTTGGCGGCCATCTGTGCTCATAATCATACTGGCCACCCATCCGATGATGCCGCCAACGATAATCCAAATTAAAAAGTAATCATTTTGTTCCTTTTATTTAGTCATGCTTTAAACTGGCTTCAAATTGCGCCACACGCTTGTTAAATTCGTTTTGGGCGGCCTCACGGTTAAAGCCATATTTTTCTTGCATCACACCGGCAAATTCTTCAAATTTACCGCCGACGCGCTCAAGATCATCATTGGTGAGCAAGGCCCACCATTGGCGGGCTTGGCCGCGTACTTGCTTCCATTTGCCTTCAAATTCGTCTTTATTCATATTAATAACCCTCCCGGATTATTTTTATAAGCTACCCTTATTTTTTCACAACGGATGAGGTAGAGACAGGCGTTGTGTTCGCACCGTTTTATTAATTTGCGAATGTTTATTCGCGAAAGCTTTGCGCCACAGTGTGTAAGCGTTCCGCTACGCGCTCAGGTGTTTCGCCTTTGCTGATAAATACATCGGCTCCCGCCGAAAGTGCGGCCTGCTGACGTGCATCTAAATGGCTAATAAGAATGACGATGATGGCAGCGGGGCACGATGCACGCAAGGTTTCTAAGGCATTGCTTGGTTGTGTCGATAACAAACCCCAATCGATTAATAACACGTTTAAGTGCATTTCAGGCACATCATCAATCGTGGTTTGCCAATCAGCCGCCTCGCCGATCACTTGCATATTAAGCTCTTCGAGCACCAATCGTAGCGCTGCGCGTTCTTCAGGGTTGCCATCGGCTAAGTAGATGCGAGTCATGAATTTATATTAAGGCATAACCTTAGCATCCGCATCTATTGTTTGAGGGGGATGGCTCACCCCCAGTTGGGGGGGGATTATGGGATGAGGTGCAGCCGCACAGCAAGGGCGGCGGCTTCGGTGCGGCTGGTTACGCCCAATTTGGCAAGAATATTGCTAACATGGAATTTGATGGTGGAGGTCCCGACGATTAAGCGCTCGCCGATTTGGCGGTTATTTAACCCTTCGACGATCAAGGCCAATACGGCCCACTCTTGCGTGGTGAGGTTGTGGCCTGGGGGGGGCTGGGCGATTGTGCTTTGTATTAATATGTCGGCAACATCGGGTGAGAAGGTGGCGTGCCCAAAATGGGCGGTCCGAATTGCTTGGGCAATTTCATCTGCCGACATATCTTTGAGCAAATAGCTGATGGCCCCAGCTTGCAGGGCTTTTTTTATCAACCCTTCGTCTTTAAAGCTGGTTAAGGCAATAATTTTGATCCGAGGAAATTGTTCATGGACGGCTTGCGTAGCGGCGATGCCATCCATACCGGGCATCACCAGATCCATTAAGATGACATCGGGCAACACTTTGGCACACAGTTCAAGCGCTGTCTCGCCGTTAATGGCCTCACCAACGAGATCAAAGTCATCAAACGCATTTAAAAAAGTGATTATCCCATGACGTACCATTGGGTGATCATCAACGATTAAAATACGGATTGGGGCATTTAACATTTCATCTCCTCTTCTCGTGTTGTATTCGGCCAACATAAGATAATACTGCTCCCTTGCCCTGGTTGGCTGGTAATGGTTAACAACGCCTTTACTGCGGTGGCGCGTTCATACATAATGCTGAGGCCATAATGACCCGAAGGAATATGGCTGGGGTCGAACCCACGTCCATTATCGCATATATGCATTTCGACCGTTTTATTTTTTGCATCATAGCGCAGATGGATATCTACTTGGGTGGCTGCTGCATGTTTACTAATATTATTTAATGCTTCTTGGTACAAGCGGTAAAAAATAATTTTTACCTCATCGGGTAAATCAATTGGCCCATCGACCATAATATTGACAGGCACATTGTTGCGTCCGGTGAGGGCTTTGCCCAATAAATGCAAAAGTTCACTTAAATCGTTGTTGGTCAAAGCCGATGGGCGTAACTCAACCAATAACATCCGCATTTCTGCCAAGGCCCCGCGAATTAAGCGCCGCAAATCTTCTAACGAGCGTTTGCCGCTGTTAATATCACGCTCCCATAGCCTAGGCAAAACCTCGGCAATAAGCCCAGCCGAAAAAAGCGATTGATTGACGGCATCGTGTAGCTCTTGCGCCAGCCGCTGCCGTTCATGTTGTATTGCCAGGGCTTGGGCGTTTTCATAGAGTTTTGCGTTAACCATCGTAATAGCGGCTTGGTTTGCTACGGTCAGGGCGAGGTCTGCATGATGCGCCGTAAAGTAATTAGGCAATTGATGGGCTAAGCCAATCATGCCGATGACCTGCCCTTTTACTGCAACCGGAATCCACATCCACGACTGTATCCCCTGCAAAAATAATGTGTTGTGTTTGATGAATAAGGTATGTAAAAATTGGGCTGCGGGTGCTTTGCTGTTAATATTCGCAATACGAATAACTTTATTTTCGTTAAATAGTTTAATAATTGTGGATGGGCTATTGAGATGAATATTCGTGTAACTTGTTTGTTGTAGCCTCTTAGAACTGCGTAGTGCAAGCGGCACTAATAATGAATCATCGAGAATAAAAAGCCCAGCTTGGTCATAATCGACAATCAGCCGTAATTGATCGAGAATAAGGCTGGGTTGAAGCTCTAAGGCCGAGGCCAACGTTTGCAAAACTTTTAATAAGATCAGTTGCTCGCGTTCTTTGGTTTTTAGTTCTTGGTAGAGTTGCCGCTCAAGCTGAGATCGATAAACATGATCATCCTGATCTGAGATAAGGTTATCTTGATTGTCTAATGGGAGAGGTGCTGTTGGTTGCAGCGTCATAGATACTGCATAGTGCTGATCATCGGGCCGCCGCTATAAGGTGCGGGTAGTGCGGCCCTCAGTATTACTCACAATTTCGTTAATACTCACATCCACCGTGCGATTATTCACGTCTTTAATTTGCAGTTTGAGCATATCGCCAGAAATGGCCAATACGACGGCACGGCTCGTGATGATAATGCTGTTTTGCATATAGCGCCACATCACCGATGACCCAATCCCAATTCCTCGTTGGGCTGGGGTGCGCAAATCCAATAATTGCTTGGTTTGCCAATCTGCAAAAGTGCTATAAACGCGCTGGCCTGAACCGTTTTTAATAATAATGGATTTGGGTGTATTACTCATGAATACTATACTTTAAGCGATGGGGGTGATAGTGGTATGAGTTCTGAGTTAGGAAGGTGCATACGGGCGGCCCCAATACACGTATCGGCCATGCCATAATACACATCTAGGTCAAAGCTGCCATCGGCCTGCTTCCTTAAATCCACCCCAGTCGGGAAAACAACATTAGGAACCAAGCCTTCGCGTTCTTCTTTTACCGTTGCCGATAAAATTGGGTTAACCGAGCGGTAGCAGATTTTTCTAGGGTCATTTACATCTAAAATCATTAACCCAGCGGCATAATGCACTTGTGATTGGTGAAGCTCGTTGTGTTGCATATGCCCAGATACGCCATGATAGAGCGTCAGCCAGCCATAGGGCGTTAAGATGGGCGGTGCGCCGCCCCCAATTTTGAGATGTTCCCACGCTTCACAAGGTGACGCTAAGATACAGTGGTCACGCCACACTAACAAGGCACTTGGGTTGTGTTGGGCTGGCTCAATTGAACAATATGAGATCCACATACTGGCGCGGGTCTCTGTAATGCCATGCGGCAAAATTTGCATCTGATGCCCACGCCCCTGCATATTGGATGGGCGGTGAATCATTGCCAAAGCTGGCTTGCCGTGCGGGTCTAAGACTGGTTTCGGAAAGAGATACGCATCTTTATTGTCATATAAATCAAAATCGACCCGATATTTTGGCATAAAACTAAACTTAACAGGGCCAACCCGTTGCCATGTGAATAGGTCTTTTGAGATCGCCAAGGCCACACGCGGGCCAACTGGCCCATAGGCGGTATAAGTCATCACATAGCAGCCTAATGGCTCGACAAAGGTTATACGTGGGTCTTCACATCCGGCGGTATGTTCATTTTGCTCATAAGGTTCGGTTGGCTCAAGCGCATAGCCCATGCGTTGTACCGCAATCGGGTCGCCATCTGAATCAAATATCACTTCACCAATGCCAATGCGTGAATAATTACCTTTTGCGACAATTCTGGCAAATAAATAGAGCTTGCCATCGGGGCCACGCGCCGTGGCTGGGTTAAGCACCCCCATCGCTTCGTCGGGGTTTTTATCATCGCTGCACATCACCACCCCCATTCGCTTAAGTTCAAAAAGGGGCGTTGTTGGCGGCGCTTCGGTCTGAAATATATTCATAATCGTTGCATAATAGTGTGTGTTGCTGAGTAAGTGTTTTTATCTGGGGGTGGGTAGCGATGCTATAAACAAATTTGCGCTATTGTGAAATCGGCATTTCATCACTTTAGGTGATCATATATCAATCTATAATTGATATATGATCACACGTGAAATCGCCCTTGCACGGGCGCAACAGATTATCGCCAGCCAAAAACTTGATGCGTTGGTCGTGGCTTCGCCTTGGAATGTGCGTTATTTGGCAGGCACTTACTTCCTCACCCAAAAAGTCATTCCAGACCGATTAGCACTGGTGGTGGTAACGCCCAATGCCGAGCCGAGCTTCATTTATTGCAGCATCGAAGATGCCAGCGCCCAAGATGAAAGCTGGCTTGATGATTTGCGCGGGTATACCGAATTTGTCGATCGCCCGATGCATGTATTGGCCGATCAGTTACGCGTACGTGGCATCGCTACTGGGCGCATTGGTATCGAAACCGATTATTTGGTCAGCACCCATTCGGCAGAATTGCGGGCCGAATTGCCGCAGGCCGATTTTGTGGCAGCCCAAGGCTGGGTCGATAAGGCCCGTATGATCAAAACCCCCGAAGAAATTGCATGGCTGGGCAAAACCACCTTGGCGACCGATGCTGCCATTCGCGCCGCCTTTGCCGCCACCCAAATTGGCGAGCCGCAATTTAATGTGGGTGATCGCATGGTGGCCCATGCCCGGCGCAGTGGGGCCGATGGCTTGCAGCATTTGGTTTTGGCAACCGGCGATACCGCTTTTAAAGTTCATGCTGTGCCCGACATCACCCCATTAAAAGCCGGTGTGCCGCTGCGGGTTGATTTTGGTATGACTTGGCACGGCTATCTGAGTGACATCGCCCGCACTGCATTTTTAGCCCCCCTGCAACCACGTCAAGCTGATACGTATCGGCGGTTAGAGGCGGTGCAACAAACTGTGATTGCATCACTGCGGGCTGGTACCCGGGCGTGTGATGCCTATGCTTTGTGTGCCAAAGCCTACGCCCGCCAAGGTTTGCCCTTCGGTATGCCCCATATTGGGCATAGCATCGGTTTGGTGTTGCACGAAAAACCCATGTTGCACCCGCGTGATGAGACTGTGTTGATGCCGGGCATGGTATTTATGGTCGAACCGGCGGTGGTGGCGCATGATGGCGTGTATCACACCGAAGATATGGTCGAGATCACGGAGGGTGATCCACGTGTATTGTCACGCTCGGCAGATTGGGCCGAACCGATGGAGATTGGCGGCTAAGGCATGTATGTCAAATAAATATCCCAAAAAAATATCAATGAGCGGTTTGGCTGTGGGGGGCGAGGCGATTGGCGCACAAGCCACTGGCACCCAAGCCATCGGTTTGCATGTTATTGTGGGGCAAGCGCTTGGCGCACTTGCAGTTGGGGCGCTGGCGTTTGGCGCATTGGCGATCGGGGCGCTGGCAATTGGGCGTTTATCGGTGCGGCGAATGCGGGTCGATAAATTGTCAATCGGCGAGCTTGAAGTTGATGTGTTGCGTGTGCGCAAGTTGGACGTGCTGCAAAAAGCTGAATTGTAGGGGCGGGTCACAGATCCACACTTGCCCTATTTAAGGCTTGTTTGATCCACATTCGTGCAAGGCGTGTTGTGATTGATAAGCCCGCCACACGTCACTGATCCAATTCTGCACAGTGTCGGCTTTATGCTCAGGTGGCGCATCACGCACATTGGCTATCGTTAATTTGCCTAAAAAAGCGAGTGGGGTGGGCTTAACAATGTCAACTTTGCCATTTAACCAAGTTTGAATGGCTTTGTATACTTTTTCGTCGCCGTTGTATTCGATACCACAACACAAACGTGTTAAATGCGCCGCATATGATTTGGCCGATTTGCAATAAACCAGCCTTCGCGCCCTGCGATGTCGTTTGCGCCACAATCTGGGCAGTGGGGCAGAATAGATATGGTATTTGTTTGCATGATTGCATTACCAATTTTATTTTTTAAACTGACCACTTAGCGGTTGATTTTAGACCGTATCCCAATTAATATAACTCTAGTGAATGTGTAAATGTGTAATCGGTGCAGTGGTTTTGCAAAATTGCCGCACTATGTTTGGTGTGAACCTAAAACACCAAGGAGTATGCCATGCGTGGTGTCACTATAATGAAGTTTGGGATCGGAGTTGGGTTTGTTTTTGCGCTTAGCGCAGTTCACTCGGTGCGTCCGTTTTTGTCGCAGCAATCCGAGGCTTTTAAAAGCTATTTGCCGCATCTATTGAACAATCGCTTGATGCCATTGCCATTGCAATGGCGACTGGCATTTTTATCTATTTACCCAGCCGACGATCGTGATTCTGGGGGAGATGTTGCCGAAATTTATCAGATGAATGGTGAAGGGGCTGGGCTTAAGGCATTGACGCATTTAAATAGCACGATCTTAGAATTTAAATGGTCACCCGATGGCAAAAAGATTGCCTATTCACACCATGTGGCGATGGAGGGCGGCACCCAACTGGCTATTTCAGTATTAGATACGATAAGCGGTGTGAGCAAGACCATCATGTCAAACCGCGAATTTAGCGATCAGGTGATGTGGTCGCCCAAGGGCGATGCGGTGGCTTTTGTTCATCATCCATTTGGTTATCACGCCTCAGATAAAAGTGATGAACATATCATTATGATTCATGATTTGGCGAGCGGGCAAACCCTTTCATTGACCAGCACCATTACATTGTTTCGCGGCAACTCACCGGGTAGTATTAGTTTTGTGCCCGATTATTTAAGACCGGGTGAAACCATGTTTAGCTATGTTACCTATTCGTCTGAGAATAGCACGCAAATTGGGATGATCCGTAACGATGACACCCTATTTCAAAATGGGATTGAGGGGTGGTTGCCAACCTGGTCCCCCACCTATGGCAAGATGGCCTATGTGCATACGCAGTGTACGCCACAATCTTGCGATCCGGTTTTAGGCATCCTTACATTTTTAGACCCAAGTGCCCCTATTTCAATCCTGATCCCGTCAAATTTGATGCTATTTCCCATTTCAATTTTAAATGGCTATGAGATTCGACAATTGGCGTGGTCTCCGACCGGTAGCGATTTGTTGATTGAAGTGTATCGTCACACTGATGTGATGATTTATCGGATAAAAACGGATGGCTCAGAGGCCAAGCCGCAATATGTTGCTTCTGGGCAAGAGCCGGTCTGGATGCCAGACTCGCAAGGGCTATTTTTTGCTGGGTTTTCTGCTGGGAACACCGCTAATCAAATCTACGCCCAGCGTTTTATATCGGGTAGTTCCCCGATTCAACTGACGCATTTTACCAACCACTTGAATATTGGGCTGCAAGTTGCGCCCTAAGCAATACTGAATAGCGCAGATGCCGAGTAGGTGAAAGGTTTGGCCGATTTTACGATCTATCCCCCAAAGTGTTGCTTTGGGGATAGATCATAAAATCGGCACTTCATCTTTGGTACGAAACTCTCCCTCTGCCAACAAAGCTGGCAGAGGGGGGAATGGGTTGGTACTACGCTATTTGGAATCGCCCCCAATTATTTAAAAGATACTAAGAACTAGCCACTTGGCTAGGTGCTTCTACCCACCTGATTGTTTATCGTTTGCCCATTTCTTTGTAATCTGCTTCTCAGTCTGTAAATTTTTTGCAACAATCGTAAAAAAATAAGAAGGAGAACAATTCAAATGGCAGAACCCAAAAACACAGTTACGGTTTCCGAAGAATGGGGCGAGCATGTCCTTGATTCTGGTGAGCATTTTGCGCCACGTGGCACATTTGCGTTTCTCATGCTCATGTTTATCGGCTTTGCCCTGTATTGGGGTTATATGTGGTACCTCGCTGTTATTGTGCGTGGGGTGGGAGCATAAAACATGACGCTAGATAAATACGAGAGAGTATGGTTGACCGCAGTTGGCGGTTTAATTGGTTCATTTATGGCCGCCCTTATGGTGGCTTATTTGATTTTTGATATTCGCTTGCCAACGTTTGAGGCGCGGGTAGACCCAGCAAATTTGAGCAGCACCATGTTTGCCAATTTGGGTGTAAAAAAGCGTGCCGAAAATGCCTATGATGTGGTGATGTTGGCTAAGATGTGGGTGTTTGATGCAGGCAAAGACGGCGGCAGCGCTGGCGCCCCACCCGTCATTCGCATTCCCCGAGGCTCACGGGTGACTTTTTATGTCACCAGTTTAGATATAACGCATGGCGTTTATGTCGAAGATCATAGCATCAACCTTGAAATTGTGCCGGGCCAAATCGCTCGCCAATCTATTCCATTTAACCGACCGGGCGAGTTCCGCATTATTTGCAACCAATATTGTGGCGCGGCGCATCAGGGTATGTATGGAACCATTGTTGTTGAATAGTTGCGATGATTGATCTGTCCTAGTTCAGTGATCGCTCTTCCAAAAAAAATGCAACTTACTCAATCACAACCTAAACCTTTTCCAATAAATACCACTAGCGTGACTATGCTAAAAAATGAGCGTTGGCTGGTGGGTTTACACATTCTCAGCGCATTTTTTGCGCTATTTTGGGGTGCGTTGATGGGACCATTCCAAACTTTTCATCGCTCGCCTGCTTTTGTGGCGGCATTCCCCAATTCCACCATCCCCATTTTTAGCTATTATTATCAAGCCTTAACCGCACATGGGGTGTTAAATGCCTTGTTTTTTACTACCATGTTCATCACCGGCATCAGCTACTATGTGGCTTGGCGCTCATTTGATCGCCCGTTGGTGGGTATTCCATTGGCTTGGGTCGCTTATGTGCTTGAACTTGTTGGCCTAATAGCGATCTTTGTGGTGCTGTTAAATGACCCACAACGTTCAGCCGTGCTCTTTACTTTCTATCCACCACTCGTTGCACCGCCGCTGTTTTATATCGGGTTGGTGTTATTAGTCGTTGGCAGCTGGCTTGGCTTGTTGGTGGTCTTTCTAACTTATAGCGCTTGGCGCAAAGAGAACAAGACCGCTCGCATTCCGCTTGCGCCATTTGGCGTGATGGCAAACTACATCATGTATTTCTTGGCGAGCTTGGGCGTGGCAGTCGAAGTTTTGGTTTTGTTACTGCCCGCATCACTCGGCCTGATTCAAAACACTGACCCACAACTATCGCGTGCTTTGTTCTGGTTCTTTGGTCATCCGGTTGTTTACTTTTGGCTTATTCCGGCCTATGTGTCTTGGTATACCATGTTGCCAATGCAATCGGGGGCCAAGCGCGTGTTTAGCGAGCCATTGGCCAAAGTTGCTTTCTTGATGTTGATGATTTTCTCGGTGCCCACTGGTATTCATCACATGTTTGCCGACCCCGGTATTAGCAGCACTTGGAAAGCCATTCACACTGTCTTCACCCTGATGGTGGCTGTGCCTAGCTTTATGACTGCCTTTAACATTGGCGCAACGCTCGAAATTGCGGGCCGCAATCGTGGCGGCAAAGGCTTGTTTGGCTGGATGTTTACCCAAAAATGGAGCGACCCAGTCGTGGCGGCCCAATTGATGGGTATGTTGCAGTTTATTACTGGTGGCATCACGGGTCTTATTAATGCTTCAGCTCAAATCAACACAGTGGTGCATAATACGTCGTGGGTTCCGGCGCACTTTCATCAAACTGTCGGTGGTGCTGTCGCGTTGACTTATATCGGCATCTTATATTGGATCTTACCGATGATTCGTGGCCGTGCCTTGTATAGCAAGAAAATGGCCTTGGCCCAAGTGTATACATGGGGTTTTGGCATGACCATGTTTGGGCATACGTTGGGTGAAGCTGGTTTGGCCGGTGTGCCACGCCGCACCTTGTCGGGGTTATCGCCCTACTTGTCTGAAGCGGCTACCTATTGGCTGAATGCCAACGCCATAAGTGGTGTCATTTTGTTGGTTAGTGTGATTTTGTTGTATGCCAACATTGTGCTTACCTTGTTTGCGTCGAAGGAACCCGTGACTGAAGGCGGCTATACCGTGACCAAAGGCGACCCCACTACGCCCGCTATTCTTGAACGCTGGGGATTGTGGATTGGCGTTGCGGTCTTTCTTGCCTTTTTGGTTTGGACGATTCCGTTTATTGACGCGATTAACCTGACCGAAGGTTTCCAGATTTTACGTTATTCACCTGCTGGCCCTGCGCCACTGAAGTAACCCGTAAGTTACGATTGGGGATTTACGATTAAAAATCGTAAATCCCCAATCGTAACTATTAAACTTCTTAATCCTTATGTCAACTACTAAACCCGATACCTTTGTATGGACAATAGTGACAGCCTTGTTTATTGGTATGGGTATTACCTTTATCTTGTTTAGCCTGATTTATGCCCAAGATGTGGCTGAGGTGCTAAGCACCCCTGAACGATTGTGGAATGCAATTTGTGGGTTGCCAATGGCGGTGAATGAACTGAACATGCCAATCTTGCGGGCATTAGGTGCTGCCGCCATTACATTGGGGATTGCGTTGCAGTGGATTAAGAATCGCATGTTAAGTCTTCGGTTAATTTCGTAGCTTGGTGTGGTATTAACGTATTTTACGATTTAATACAACACCTTTTACATAAACAATGGATGTTCCTTATTTATTATTCCTTTGTCTTGGCACGCCCTTAGCCTTTTTTCTGGTGGCTTTGTTGGGTATCGTCTTGGCGAGTATGGCAACCTCGTTTAGCCAAACCCGCCGCCAATATGCCAGCGCGGGTCAATTTGTTGATAAATATGACGAAAGATTGATTAAAGAGATGCAAGCAAAAGATGGTTTGTCACGCGCAGCGGCAATGGCACGTTTGGCCGCACGACCCATCTACGCCACAGACCGTGCGATGTTTACGTGGTTTACGGTGATCACATTCGCGGTGACATTGTGGTTGTTGCTCAATGCGCCCGGCCAAAAGAATGCTTTTTTCTTGTTTCTATTTCTTTCGGTGATCGGAGGGGCGTTCATCGCCTATATCTTGCAACGCTATAACGGTTTGGTCGATTTAGACATTATCGAAACTGCCTTATCTAAAAACCCACGTGTTGCTAGTATCGCCGATATCACCATCTTTGGCTTTTTTGCCGCCGCCGTGTTGGTGGGCATGACAGCCGCATTGATAGGCGCACCGCCTGCTCGTAATGGTCGCCCAGTTGAGGTGGCCCAAGCCGATGTTGGCAAGAAATCGTTAGTGCCCAAAGCGACCGCAACGCCGGCAGCCGCAGCCGCAGTTGGGGCCGATGGCTTGCCTGTGGGTAGCCCAGCCAAAGGTAAAGCGGTATTTAACGGCCCGGGCACATGCAATGCTTGCCATAGTATCGTCAAAGATCAAAAACTGGTTGGGCCGTCATTATCTGGGGTATGGGCTGCCGCAGCTACCCGTAAACCCGGCATGAGCGCCAAAGATTATATGCGTGAAAGCATTGTCAACCCGGGTGCGTTTGTTGTTGATGGTTACCCCGCAGGCGTAATGCCAGCCGCATTTGGCGAATCGCTGAGCAAACAACAATTGGCCGACCTCTTGGCGTATCTTGAAAATGACTTGAAATAGCGTCGATTTAGCTTGACAATGTCACATTAGCCAATGTGAACAGGTTTTGCCGATTTCACTATATCCTCATCTGCCGTAGATAGATGAGGATATAGTGAAATCGGCATTACGTTTTTAAAAAGCTAAAAAATACGATAAACTTATAACTAATGAATCGCATTGCCTTTATTCAAGCCCTCGAAAAGATTGTTGGTAAAAAATATGTAGTGCAAGACAAAGCGGCTTTAATGCTGTATGAAGCTGATGGCTGCATCATGGAGACGCATGCCCCTGATGTTGTCATTATGCCAACAAGTACAGAGGAAGTCGCCGCCGCCATTAAACTCGCCCGTGAGTATGATGTGCCAGTGACGGCACGTGGTAGTGGCACAGGGCTGTCGGGTGGGAGTACCCCAGTCTTTGGCGGATTGGTGATCACCACCACTCGTATGAACCGCGTGCTTGAGCTTGATACTCGTAATAATCGGGTGCGGGTGCAGCCGGGTGTGATTAATTTTGAGCTATCGCAATATTTGATGACGCACGGCTATCATTTTGCGGCAGACCCATCTTCACAAAAAGCCTGTAGCATTGGCGGCAACATTGCCATGAATAGTGGCGGCCCGCATTGTGTGAAATATGGCGTAACGGGTAGCCATGTGCTTGGCCTGAAATTGGTGCTTGAAGATGGCTCGATCATGTGGACGGGCGACGGCACGCCCGATGGTATTGGCTACGATTTGACTGGTGTGAACGTGGGCGCTGCGGGCGGTTTTGGTTTTGTCAGCGAGACATGGTTGCGTATTATGCGTATGCCCGAAAGTGTGCGGGTGGTTTTGGCTTTGTTCCCCGAAATTCGTGGGGCTGCCGAGGCCGTGTCCGAAGTCATCGCCAGCGGCTTTTTGCCAACCGCGATGGAAATGATGGACAAATGGGTGATTAAGGCGGTGAATAAGTCGTATAACCTCGGTATTCCCGATGCTGCCAAAGCCGCATTGATTATTGAGGTGGATGGTGTTGACGAAGGGTTAGACAAGCTGTTGGCCGAAATCGTCAGCATTTGCGAAAAACGCGGCGCACTCGAAATCCGTCCCGCCAAAACCCCCGAAGAACAAATAAACGCTTGGGCCGCTCGCAAAAATGCCTTTGGTGCGATGGGGCGGGTCGCGCGATCTTATTATTTGGTCGATACGGTGGTGCCGCGCACCAAATTGCCCGATGTGCTTGAGCAAGTGCAGCGTATTTCTGAAAAATATGACCTACCCGTGGCGAATGTGTTTCACGCTGGCGATGGCAATTTGCACCCCTTGGTGCTTTACGATCGCACCCGCGGCGATGAAGACGAACGCGCCCATAAAATTGCCACCGAAGTGATGGAATTATGTGTATCGGTGGGCGGGGTGATTAGCGGCGAGCATGGCGTGGCGCTCGAAAAGAAAAACTATATGCCAGCTTTGTTTAATGACGACGATCTTGGGGCGATGGCAGCCTTGCATGAGTGTTTTAACGCCTCAAAGATGTTTAACCCGGGCAAAACCTTCCCCGATAGTTGCCCGCCGGGCGCATTGGTGGCGCGGCGGCGGCGTATATTGGGTGACAAAGCCGGTGCCGATGCGGTGCATATTGGGCGGGCGGCGGCCTTGGCAAATGGTGGGCCGGCCCGTCATGGGCATCATGATCAACAGCAGGCGCTCGATCGGGTGGTGAAGCAGGGGGCGTGGGTTTAAGATAATAGAAGAAAACAAGTGACTACTCTAACCCCTAAAACCCCCGCCGAACTCGCAGAAATTGTGCAACATGCACATGAGACCAATGCCGTGATTGTGCTGCAAGGCGGCGGTACCCATCAAAGTATCGGCAACCCCATCGCCGCCAATGGCCGTGAAATCATCACCATCAATATGCGCGGCCTAAACCGCGTGATTGAATATGAGCCAAATGACATGGTGATTGGGGTCGAGGCCGGCATGACTTTTGCCGAACTCGATGCAATTGTGCGCCCAAATGGGCAGATGTTGCCGCTCGATGTGCCTTTGCCCGAACGTTGCACGATTGGCGGTGCACTGGCGGTGGCTGCCGATGGCCCGCGCCGTTTGGGGTATGGCACCTTGCGCGACCTGATTTTGGGGGCGCAGGTGGTCGAGGCCAGCGGGCGCATCAGCAAGGCAGGCGGTATGACGGTAAAAAATGTGAGTGGCTATGACATGATGAAGCTGTATCACGGAAGTTATGGCACACTTAGCATCATCACCAGCGCCAATTTCAAATTATTGCCGCGGCCACGCGCCGCGGCCACTTTGCGCATGGGCTTTGAGTCGCTTGCGGCGGCGTTTAAACTGGTCGATGCCTTGCAAGCCAGCCAATTTACCCCCGCCGCCGTTGAGCTGATTTGTGATGCGAAACACAATGGGGTATCGCTGACCACTCAAATTGAGGTGGCGGTGTTAACCGATGGCTTGCCTGATGCCGTTGCGCGTCACGAGCGTGATATTCCGGCCTTGGCAAAAGGGTTAGGCAGCACGACCTTGACGGTGCTGCATGGCAATCAGCATGATACATTTTGGGCCTATGTGGCTGATTTAAATCAAGTTGCTGATTTGCAGCCCGACAAATTGGCGCTTAAATTGGCATGTTTGCCCAGCCAATTGGGTGATGCCTTAGCCTTGGCGCAAAAATTGGCGGCCCAACATGCCTTAACCCTCACGCTGAATGCCCGCGCCATCAATGGGGTGGCCTATTTGCGGGCGCGTGGGGCAAATGCCAATTTGCAGGCCTTTCACACTGCGCTTTTGGCGCAACACCCGCGTCTTGTGGTTATGGGCGCGCCCGAGGCTTTGCGTGGCAAACTCGCAATTTGGGGCAATGATGTGCGGGGCCGCGACATTATGCAACGCATCAAACACGAATTTGACCCGCAGGGCTTGCTCAACCCCGGGCGGTTTGTGGTTTAGCTTTGAGCCGTGAGCCATGAGTCGTGAGCCATGAGTCGTGAGCCATGAGTCGTGAGCCATGAGCCATGAGTCGTGAGCCATGAGCCATGAGCCGTGAGCCATGAGCCTTAGTCAAAGCTCACGGCTCACGGCTTATGGCTCAAAGCTCATGGCGGCTTCCCTACCGCTTCTCAAACCTCACCCACAGCCCACCTTTGGGGCGCATGGTGATAGCGACTTGGCGTTGCACGGTTTGGTTAGGCACTTCACGCACATGGTAGCGTTGGGCCATCATTGCCAATAACAATTGACCTTCCATCAACGCAAAATTATTGCCGATGCACATATGCGGGCCAGTTAGGAAAGGCATATAGGCGTTGCGATTGAGTTTGGCCTTGTTTTCGGGCAAAAAGCGCTCTGGTTTAAATTCATTGGCATCCGGCCAAAATTCGGGGTGGCGATGAATGTTGTGAATAGCGATCAATGCGCCCATGCGTCGAGGCACAGGAATGCCGTCAATTTCAGTGTCCTCATACGCCGCCCGCACAGTTAATGGCACAGGTGGGTAGAGCCGCATGGTTTCTTCAAAACAGGCCAGGGCATAAGGTAAATTGGGCAGGTCGGCTAGGGTGGGGGCACGGCTAGCCGCACCTGCACCAAGCACACGGTCGGCTTCGGCTTGCAATTTTTGCAGCGCCTCTGGGTGTTGGTTGAGTGCGTGCCATGCCCAGGTGAGGGCAATGGCGGTTGTTTCGTGGCCTGCGCCATAAATGCCAGCCACTTCATTGCGCACTTGTTCATCATTCATGCCCAAATGCGTATCTTCATCACGTGCAGCCAGCAACATATCGAGCAAATCGCCCTTGGTTTGGGCTTCGCCTGCGGCGCGGCGATCAAGAATAATGCGATAGAGAAATTCGTCCATCTGGGCGCGATTCGACCAAAACTTGCGGTTGGCTGGGGTGGGCCAGCGGGCGGGCAATTGCAGCGGGTTGCTAATACGCCCCGCAATCCAAGTTAGGCTGTTGTCAATGGTGTGCCCAATTCTGTCGATTTCGGGCAAGACATTGGTGCTAAACATGGTTTGGTTAATGATGTCGAGCGTCACCACTTTCATTTCTTCGCTTAGGTTTACTTCGTTTGCCGCAGCCGCATGTTGATCTAAGCGGGCCAACATACTTGTGCCTGCTGCCACCATTTTGTCGCTCATGTTTGCAATGCGTTGGCGATGAAAAACCGGTTGCATTAGCCGTCGCTTGGCTAACCAGCCATCGCCATCGGTGGTGATGAGGCTAAGGCCGAGCACATAGGTTAATGGGGTGCCGCCTTCAAAAATGTTTGAGCGTTTAAAAACATTTTTTCGCTCAATCAATACCTCGGTTGCTAATTTAGGGTGCGATAACACTACAAATTTGCGCGGGCCAATATTGGCCGTGAAGGCATCGCCATGTTGTTTCCATGCCCGTTGCAATAACGCCACTGGGTCATTTCTAAAATCCAACATTGAACCGATGATCGGGTGTCCTTTATGATTAGGGAAGGTGCGTGTGGCACCGAGAGTGGCTGAAGTGTTCATAATTTGTGAGCAATTGCTCATGTTATAATATGAGCAATTACTCGCTTTGTCAAGGGGGTTCGCCATTTTCATTGCAAACACTCAGTTTTGTTTCATTTTATGGAAAAAGATGTTTTACCCCAATCGCGCCGTGTGCCAGTGCAATCACGTGGGCAACAACGGGTTGCCGAGATTTTAGATG
>CAMDWA010000028.1 GCA_945877855.1 Thermoflexus hugenholtzii JAD2
TCTTTTCATTGCTAACGGGCGTTTGGTTTGTGTCTTTCATACCCCTTACTTTACTTCCGTTAGCTTTCTCCCTTTCTTTTTTTGACCTCTGAAACTGCCAAACTCCAGTCACTATCTCCCACAGCTGCGCTGTGGGAGATAGTGAGTGAAATCGGCAAACCTTTTATCTACTCAGAATCTGCCCAAGAAATCAGGTTTCTTGCAGAAACCCGATTTCTCTAGGTCTAAGCTTTGACCTTGGCTTTCAACTGCCCACAACCGGCGGCGATGTCGATGCCACGCCGCACGCGCACACTGTTGGGCACACCGGCGGCATCGAGCACGGCGCAAAATTTGGCGATGCGGTCACGCTGCGAGGCAAGGCCATCGTAACCATTGGTGGGGTTAAGCGGAATCATATTGACGTGCAACATATGCCGTCGCTCACGACGCGGGTCGTAGGTTTGACGCACCACATTTACCAAAGCATGGGCTTGGTCAATCGTGTCGTTTACACCTTCAATCAAGGCCCATTCAAAACTAACGCGGCGGTTGGTAATGTGAATATAGTCACGGGTGGCCTCGGTTAGCTCGCTCAAAGGGTAGCGGGCGTTGATGGGAACCAATTTGTTGCGCAATTCATCGGTGCCAGCATGGAGCGACACGGCCAAATTGACCTGCCCGCCCTCTTCAGCAAATTTGCGGATGCCCTGCACCAGCCCAACGGTTGAAACGGTGACTTTGCGTGCGCCTAGCCCAATGCCGCCTTGATCTTCGGCCTCGGTCAAGCGCCGCACCGCCGTCATGACATGGTTATAGTTGGCAAATGGCTCGCCCATGCCCATTAACACCACATTGGTTAATTGAGAATTTAAAATTGAAAATGAAGAATTAGGGGAATGCTCCATTTTTAATTTTTCATTCTCAATTCTCAATTGCCGATTGGCCCACAGCACTTGCTCAAAAATTTCGCTGGCGGTCAGGTTGCGCAAGAAGCCCATTTGACCAGTGGCGCAAAAGCTGCAATTCATGGCACAACCGGCCTGCGACGAAATACAGGCGGTGCGACGTGCGCCCTCATATTCCATCAACACGGTTTCGATCTCGCTGCCATCGGGCAAGCGAAACAACCATTTGCGCGTCCAGCCATCGCTCGATTCTTGTTGTAGCACTGGCGTTAGCCGCCCCAACACATAGGCAGCGCTCAGTTTGCCGCGCAGGTCTTTGCTCAGGTCGGTCATTTCGTCAATGCTGCCAACATTGCGTTGATATAGCCAGCGCCAAATTTGTTTGGCGCGAAAAGCCGGCTCACCCCACGCCATTAATTGGGCCGCCAATTGCTCGCGGCTAAGGTCGTATAGGCTGGGCAGATGAAAGTGTAAGTCGTTCATTTATTCCGACTCACCATACTCCACACCCCACACCCCATACCCCACACCCCAAACCCTAAAGTATAAATTCTCATAACCTATCTCTTACACAGCAATCATAACACTAGCATCCAAATAAGTAGGGAAGTGATGTGACCCCCTAAAAATGGAATCACTGTTTGCGAAATTTCACAGCCTGTTTGTGCTTAAACTAAATAGGGCTAAGGCGACTCAAACAGACATCGAATATCCATAATTAGAGCAAGTTTCAATATAGACAAAAGTTTACCGCACCTCAATCACCCCCGCCCACCAACCTTGACCCCCCACCAACAAACGCTCGCCCGAATAAGGCAAATAGAAGCCGACACGCAACTGATACTGACCGAGCGGCACATTGTCCAAGCCAAGCATGCGCTCGTCACGCACCCATTCACCCGCCGCCCAGCGCGAGGTGGGATAAGCCCCATTGAGCGGCTGCCCATCGTTTTGCGCCACCAAGCGCCCCGTTTTGGGGTCGATGAGATGCACAAACACCACATAATCTTGCTCGATGGGCTGCAACGAGTGCCAATGGAGTGCAAGTTGCAGGTTGCAAGTTGTGGCTTTCATCTCACACGCTGTCATATCAAACCCCGCCAATTCGATCACGCCGCCCATAACCGCACCCACCCGCACCTGCGGCGAGGCCACCGCAAAGTTGCGCGGCGGGGCATTCACCGTAATCGCGCCCAAGTCGGCCAACAGCTTGCCATCGGCCAACACCTGCAATTGATAATCGCCAGCAGCCAAATTGCGCGGTAAGCGTAATTGATAACGGTCGAGCAACGCCAAGTTGGGCGGCCATTCGGCAAAGGGCAAACGGGCGCGGGCGGGTGCGCCATCAAACAAAGTAACAAGGCTTGGCCCAAGCAACTGCACCTTGAATGTGGCATTTGGCATGGGTTGGGCTGCCCCTTGCCAACACAGGTCTAGATTCAGCAACGCCCCCGTGTTTAAAGTGCGCTCGCGCAATTGCCACGCGCTTAAGGTTGCACCATTGGGCAAATGGGTTTGGGTGCTGGTGTAGGGGGCAGCGCTGCAAATGGGCACGGCGGCTGTCACAGGGGGGCGGGGCAATGGGGCGCTCAGTTTGCCAAACGGCAACACCAGCTCTAGCCCAGCAAATTGCTCATTGGGGCCAACCCGCGGCGGCACATCTTTGGTGTTTGGGTTAAAAAAGCTGATGCCGATTTGATAATCGCCAACCGGTGGGGTTCCGGTCGGCGGCGGCAATTCGATCTGGTCAAACACAATCTCACCCACCGTCCAATCGGCGGTGGGGTAATGAAATGGGTTGGCACGCACCCATTCGCCCGACTCGGCATGAAACAGCCGCGCTACCAACTGCAACGGCTGCCCAATCTGGGCCATCGGCTCCCAGATCACGGTTGCCACACACGGCCCTTGCACATGACATTCGCCAAATTTTTGAGCATCGCGCACTTTGACGATGTGGGCAAAATCGGCGGCGGGCGCGGGCAATTGGGCGCGAATGGCCGCGATATCGGCCTCGCGTAGCCGCATCACACGGGCGGCAACTACGCCATCGGGCGCGGTCAAGAGCGTATCGGTTTGCCAACGGCTGGTGATGAGCGTTGAATAGGGGGCGGGCGGGTCAACGAAGGTGGGCAAATAATAGAGCGCGTCGCCCTTGGGCGGCAGCACCAGCGTCGCCCCGCCGGTCAGCCATTTCACCTGCCCAAAACGCTGGGTCAGCGCCGCCACGGTCGGCGATTGATAATGGATGGAGGCGACATACAGCGTGGTGTTTTGCACATCGGCAACACTGCGGCGCTGCAAATCTTGCCCAATCACAGTCATATTGCCATCGGTGGCAACGAATAAATCGGGCGAGTGATTCCAGCGTGAGTAGCGGTTCCATGCTAGCAAACCAAGCATCGCCGCTGCGCACATCAACCCAATTTGCAGCCAGCGCCGCGAAATAGTGTGGGGGGGTAACAAACTGTGCAACCCATTAAACAGCGTCACACCGCCATAACCAATCACCGGTGCGAGAAAGGTCCAAACACCGATCATGCGAATATTGCTAGGGATGATGTCTTTGACCGCCAAGGCGCTGGGCACAAGCATGATTACTAGCCCGGACAACAATAACGCCCGCGTGGCATAAACCTCCGAGGTCTTAAAGACCTCGGAGGTTTTTTGTGGGATGAGTAGCGTGATTACCCCAATTAACCCAAACAATGAGAAAACTTCGCCACTCAGCGGCAGGCCCGGCAGGTTATAGCGCACATTAGGGTCGCCGAAGTTGGGCAAAAACAAGCCGAGCCAACATTGCCACCATGCCCACGCCACCTCGCGCCAGCCCGCACTACCACTCACTTGGTCGAGCCGCGCCGAAAAAATATCGGGGTTTTGAATAAAAAACCAGCCCAATGGCGCAAACACTATTGCCGCCACAAGCCCCATCAACCCCACCCGTGCCAAACGCTGACCACACCCACGCCGGGCAGACACAGCCAACCACACCAATAACGCCAAGGCGACCGGAATAGGAAACAAACGCGCCGCCAAATAAGTATAGGCGACCAAACCGAGAAAAACACCCGCCGCCGCAAACCAACGCCAGCGTCCCGTATTCATGCCGCGCCATAGCGCCATAAGCACCAACGCCTGCACCACCGGTTGTGAGCCAGCGCGATAGCCATAACGCGCAAAAATGAGCGGCGCAATGCTGACAGCCAGCCAAAACGCGGCGATCAGGGCGATGGCATTGCGCTGAGGGTGCGCGGCAAACAACGAGCGCGTCATTGAAAAAGTGGCGGCGATGCCGATGAGGCTGAGCATGGCCGAAGCAAGGCGCGTACCCCAAGTGGCGTTATCGGCCATCATCAACCAAGGCGCGGCCCAATATAAAAAGCCCACCTCACGCCCGACAAAGGCCCGCACAAAAATAGGCCGGTCTCCGTTATAGGCAATATCGCGGATGTTTAACACGTAGGCGGCTTCGTCGTAATGCAGCCCATGGGCAAGGGTAGTGATATCGGTCAGGCGCAATAACGCCGCCACCAGTAAAATCAAGGTGGCAAGCCATAAGGTGGTGCGGGCATCAGGTCGGCGCAACATAGCGGGCGATATTACCAGAAAGTGGGGAGCCGTGAGCCATGAGCTTTGAGCTTTGAGCCTTGAGCCTTGAGCTATGAGTCACAAGTCACGGCTCATGGCTCATGGCTCATAGCTCATGGCTCCAAAGCTCATGCCTCACGGCTCAAAGCTATACAATACAGACATGAGCAAATTAATTGAATATGACGAGGCTAGCCCCGAAGTGCGGTCTGTGTATGATGACATTCGCGCCACACGCAAAAGTGATTTTATCAACAACTTTTGGAAAGCCATTGCCGTAAACCCACAAAATTTGCGGCGGGCATGGCAACACACCAAAGAGATTATGACCGGCCCGGGCAGCATTGACCCGCTGGTGCGTGAAATGATTTATATTGCCGTCAGTGTCACCAACGGCTGCGAGTATTGCATCGCCAGTCACACGGTTGCCGCTCGCAACAAAGGCCTGACCCCTGAAATGTTTGGCGATATGATGGCCATTATTGGCCTCGCCAATGAAAATAATCGCTTGGTGAAGGGATACCAGGTGGAGATCGACGCGGCGTTTAAATAATGATGACCAACTTGACCTTTACCCCCCTCAGCAAACTGCGCCGCATGTTACGAGATAAAAAAATCTCGTCGGTTGAGTTGACCCAGCATTTTTTAGACCGTTTGGCCCAACACGGCCCCAAATATAACGCGCTGGCCGAGCTGACACCCGATTTGGCATTGGCGCAAGCCAAACAGGCCGATCAATTGCTCAAAAAAGGCGAACACAACTCACCCTTGCTCGGCATTCCCTATGGGGCCAAAGATTTGCTGGCAACCAAAGGCATCCCCACCCGTTGGGGATCACCCGCCCACCAAGACCAAGTGCCAGAGGTCGATGCCACAACGGTGCTGCGCCTGCGCGAGGCAGGTGCACCATTATTGGGCAAATTGGCAATGGTCGAAATTGCGGGCGGCGGCGGGTATTCATTACCCAGCGCCTCGTTGCATGGGCCGGGGCTTAATCCTTGGAATGTTAATACGTGGTCAGGTGGCTCATCATCGGGGTCGGGCAGCGCGGTGGCGGCGGGGTTGGTGCCGTTTGCGCTTGGCTCTGAAACATGGGGCAGCATCGTCACACCGTCAACCTATTGCGGCATTACTGGCTTGCGCCCAACCTATGGCTTGGTCAGCCGCTTTGGGGCAATGGAATTGGCGTGGACGATGGACAAAGTGGGGCCGATGGCGCACAGCGCCGAAGATTGTGGCCTCATTCTGCAAGCCATTGCTGGCCCTGATAGGCTCGACCTGACCGCAACCGGCAAATTTAAATTTCGCCCACGCAAAAAACAACATCATAAGTTGCGGTTAGGCGTGTTGCCTGCCGATTTTAGTGGCGAGCCTGAGCTTGAGCAGGTTTTTCAGGCCGCGCTTGAGGTGTTGCATAAGGCCGGTATGAAGATCAAACCAGTGGAGTTGCCCAAGCACGACTATGCTGGCATCGCCAATACGCTGCTGTATGCCGAAATGGCGGGGGCGCATGAGGCGTTTATCAAAAGCGACAAACTTGATTTGCTGGTGAATGGCCCGCAAAAAGAGGGCTTGCGCAACGCCTTAACCTACACTGCCGCCCAAACCATTCAAGCCCAACAACAAAAATTACAGGCCACCCACGACCTGTTGCAGCTTTTTGACGAATTTGATGCGCTGGTGTCGCCGTCACTCATGATTGAGGCCCCATCGCTTGACACCGACTTGCGCACGGCGTTTAAACGGCGCGGGGGCTATAGCGTGTTGGGGGCCTTGTGTGGCGTGCCGGCCTTGGCTTTGCCGATGGGCTTTGGCAAATCGGGTTTGCCGCTTGGCCTTAATATTACCGGCAATTTGTTTGACGAAAACACCATTTTGCACATCGGCATGGTTTATCAGCGCGAAACCGATTGGCATGAACGGCGACCACCAATTTAAATTTAAAAGATGTCATGTCGGCTCCGCGACTGAAGTCGCCCCTAAAGGCTTCGCCGATTGCCCGCCTACGCGGGCAGAAATTGCGTCCCCGAAGGGGGACGCTCGGCAAAGCCTTTAAGGACGACTTCGAGTTGTCCAAAATATTCAATTCCACGATCATCTTGACCCTTACAAATTTCGATAAAAACGTTCACACTTCGTTTTAAAATAAAATATATCACAGATAATGTAATATCATTCTAATACTTCGAGCGCATACTTAGCCCTTGTGTCATTTGTTCAGATGACACAGGAGTATTAAGATGCAAATTTCACTTGTTCCTTTATTATTGCTTGTGCTGCTATTTTTGATGATCCTCTTGATCATCGTGTTGTTAGCGGGCATACGCATCATTCCCAACAATCGGGTTGGGATTGTCGAAAAAAAGTTTAGCGGTAAAGGCTCGGTTAAATCTGGGTTTATTGCCCTCAACGGCGAAGCTGGTTTTCAGCCACAGGTATTGCGCGGTGGCATTCATTATCTGATGCCATTTCAATACTCGGTGCATGTCGTGCCATTGGTCACGATTCCCCAAGGCAAAATCGGCTATATATTTGCGCGTGACGGGTTAATGTTAAACGCCACCCAAAGTTTGGCCTCCAACTTAACCGCCAGCGATTTTCAAGATGTGGTGGGCTTTTTGAAGAATGACGGCCAACGTGGCCCACAACGCCAAATTCTGCGCGAAGGCACTTATGCCATCAACTTAGTGCAATTTATTGTCATTACCGAAGAGCGTGTGTTTTATCTGCCCATTAACCGTGATGAAACGCAGATGATTCAAAATATGGCGACGGTCATCGGTGAACGCAAAGGCTTTACCCCGCTGGTGATCAAAGATTCTGACGACCTCATTGGTATTATTACAGTGCATGATGGCCCATCGTTGCCCCAAGGCGAGATTATTGCGCCGGTGCGTGGCGACGATGCCAATAACCGCGAAACGTATCACAACAATTTTCAAGATGCCGACCGCTTTTTGCTGGCGGGTGGGATGCGCGGCAGACAATTACAGGTGATGGTTGAAGGCACTTATTACATCAACCGCCTATTTGCGACGGTTGAAATGGTGAAAAAGACCATTATTGATGTGGGTAATGTCGGCGTGATCATCTTTTACACCGGTAATGTTGGCGAAGACATTTCGGGGGCCGACTATAAACATGGTGAATTGGTGCGCAAAGGCTATCGCGGGGTATGGGAAGAGCCGATGCTACCCGGCAAATATGCGCTAAATACCTATGCGGCACGGGTGGTGATTGTGCCAACCACTAACTTTATTCTCAAGTGGAACCGCAGCGAAGTGGGCGCCCATCGTTTTGACGAAAACTTGTCAGAGGTGTCGCTCATTACCAAAGACGCTTTCGAGCCGCTTTTGCCGTTGTCAGTGGTGGTGCATATCGATTATCGCAAAGCCCCGTTGGTCATTCAACGCTTTGGCGATGTAAAACGCTTGGTTGAACAAACGCTTGACCCAATGGTAGCGGCCTATTTTAAGAATGTGGGCCAAACCCGCACCCTGATTCAGCTCATTCAGGAGCGCAGCGATATTCAAAAGATATCGAGCACCGAGATGAAAGAGAAGTTTACCCACTATAACCTTGAGCTAGAAGAGGTGCTCATTGGCACACCGACAGCAGCCAAGGGCGACCTCCAAATCGAAACCATTTTGACGCAATTGCGCCAGCGCCAAATTGCGCAAGAAAAGATCGAGACGTATCAACGTCAAGAACAGGCGGCGGTGCAAGAACGAGTGTTACGCGAAGCCGAATCGCGGGCCGAGCAACAAACCCGCATCACCGAGTCGGAATTGAACATTATGGTGCAAGGCAACCAAGGCAAGGCCGATTATCAACGCGCCGTGCAACAATCGGCCCAAATTCGTATTTTGGCCGAGGCCGAAGCCGAAAAAGCCGCCAGAATTGGGATTGGGCAAGCCTTGGCGATTGATGAACAAGTGCGGGCCTATGGTGGGCCACAATATCAAGTGACACAACAAGTGATGAATCGCTTTGCCGAAGCGATTGAGGCGGCTGGGGTCGATGTTGTGCCACGCATCTCGATCAGCGGTGGCGCTGGTGGGGGGGCTGGCAGCAATAATTTGATGGAAGGGTTGATGGCGATGTTGTTGTCGGAGCGCATGGGGGTGACGTTAAATACGCCCAATACCCCGCGCAGTCCCGAAGCCGAAGCCATGCGCAAACAGATTATGGAAAGTTTGGCGAAAAAGTCTGAGGCATCTTCTTAATATACCAAGAAAAGATAAAAATTAAGAAAACGCCGATTTCACACTCCCTCCGCAATCGGAGAGAGTGTGAAATCGGCGAAATTTGTTTTCATGGCGGCTGTTTGTCGCAAGGCTGTTCAAAAGTCAGCACGCTACTTAACCCGTCATCTCCGCGAACGCGGAGATCCATAACGTGTCATGGCAAAATTGCGGAAAACCAGTCAACCTATGCCTGTCTGGTTATAGATTCCAGCTTTCGCGGGAATGACGAGGCGACTTTTGAACAGCCTTGCTGTTTGTCGAGCGCAGCTTGACAAGCGAATTATTGTTATTGGCAAAGGTATCATACTCAGCCTGATGTCTAATGCAACCAACCTAACACTACGCGCCTATCGTGGTCTTGTCGATCATCCCGCGATGATCTCACTTACGAATGCCTGCCACCAACACGAAGGGGTAGAAGAATTTGAAACGGCAGAAAGTCTGCAACATTTTTTACATTTTCCGCACAGCGATCCTGAGTATGACATCATTGTCGCCGAAAATGCTGAGGGGATCATCGGTTATGCCCATACCTTTTGGCGAAAAAATCGCGATAACAGTATCGTGCATTATGTTTTTGTCTTTGTCCATCCCGATCAACAACGCCAAGGCGTGGGCACAAGGTTATTCGCCCAACTCCAACACCGCATTGCGGCGCTGACACAACAAACCGAACCCAACAGCCCCCATCTATTACTCACTTATGTGCAAGAAAAAGAAGCGGCAGCCCAAGCCTTTGTAAACAAACACGGTTTTGGCGTTGCACGCTATTTATATGAGATGGTATGCCCGCTTGAACATTTGCCAAATTGTGATGATTACCCATTACCTGCCCATATTGAATTGCGACCAGCCTTGCCAGCCCATGACCGCGCCATTTACAATGCCCGCCGCGAAGCCTTTCTCGATCATTGGGGGTCGGCGCTACCCAGCGAAGAAGAATTTCAGGCATGGATAAACGATGAACAGCGCGACCCAAGTAGGTATGTGATTGCCTGGGCCAATGACCAAGTGGCGGGCATGGTGCTCAATGAAATTAACCACAGTGAAAATGAAGCCAGTGGGCGCAAACGCGGCTATACCGACCCAATTGCGGTGCGGCGGCCTTGGCGCAAACAAGGCTTGGCAACGGCCATGCTGGTGCGCAGTTTGCACCTATTGCGTCAACATGGCATGAGTGAGGCTGCACTGAGCGTTGACACCGAAAACCCGAGTGGGGCATTACGAATTTATGAACGCTTGGGGTTTAAAGCGGTAAAAAAGATCGTCGCTTATCAAAAACTGTAATATGCCGATTTCACTATCTCCCTCCCATAGCTACGCTGTGGGAGGGAGATAGTGAAATCGGCCCTTCATCTTTATCGGAATTTGCTTTATTTAAACAAAAAACGCGAGTGTTTACTCGCGTTTTTTGTTTATCTGCCAGCCCTAGCAGCTATCTAGGCGATGCAATGTGACAGGTCTTTTGCCTTAGGTCTTAATCCCCCTATTCTCTCTATCTTTATCAAGGTGATAGCGGTCGGGATATCTCTTATGCTCACATGCATTCGAGGGATATATAAAATGCCAAAGTCTCTACTCACTGCAATTATCACTGTCTTCATCATGCTGGTCGGGCCAAGCATTGCCAAAGCCACCCCACCCACCCCCATTAGCTCATTGGCAGGCTGGAACGCTGAATATTGGGACAATGCCGAGCAAAATGGCGAACCCATTCTCAGCCGCATGGATGGGGCAATTAATTTTAATTGGGGCAACGCTGCCCCCAACAGTGAGTTGCCAAGCGATCATTTCTCGGTGCGTTGGTTGCAAACCATCAGTGTGCCAGCCGGTCGCTATCGTTTTACGCTCTATGCCGATGATGGCATTCGTATCTTTGTCAATCATAAGCTGGTGCTAAACCGCTGGGACAACCAAGGCTATCAAGTCCATTCGGTAACGGTAGACCTTGAAGGTGGTGGTGACTTGGTGCGCATTGACTATGTTGATCGTGGTGGCAGTGCCCGTGTGCAACTCAAGGCCCAACGCATTACCCTTGCGGCTACGGCTGCCCCACAACGTGAATTGCGCCCAGTCAGCAAAAGCAACAACCGCCCCTGGGAAATTGCATTTTTTAACAATACCGAACTGAAGGGCGAACCGATTCACACCCTGCAAGCCACCAATGCCAATTTTGATTGGGGCAAATCGAAGCCCAAATTGGTAACGCAAAACGGTTTCTCGGTGCGCATGACCAAGCGTGAATATTTGGGGGCTGGTAATTATCGCTTTATCGTGGCCGCCGATGATGGCATTCGCATGTTCGTAGATGGCAAATTGGTAGTGAATGACTGGCAACCCGCCCGCAACCATATTTCACGCAGCACTGGGCTAGCGCTCGACACTGGCTTTCATGAGATCGTGGTCGAATATTTCAATCAAGGCAGCAGCTCACAACTTAATGTGACGTGGGAATTGTCATAAAAAACCATCGTTGGCGGCGTGCCTTACGCCGTCTTCAATATTTCATCAGCGGCTTTTACACCCGACAAATACGCCCCATGCACCGTGCCAAAATATTGGCGGCTAGCCGCCTCACCCGCAAAATACAGCACATCGTCTAGCGATTTTGCCAAATGGTCGCGCATTTCGGGAACCGCGCCAACTGGGTTAAATGAATAGGAGCCACCCGCAAAAGGGTCTGAACTCCAACGGGTAATTTGATAATCGATCGGGTCAGGGGTGTTGCGCCCGAAGATAGTGCGCAGGGTTTGCATGGCGCTGGCGACGATCTTCTCATCGCTCAAAGCCTCAATCGATTGCCCGATATTGGCGGCGTTAAACCCCAGCAAAATGGGCAAACCAGTCGGGCGGGCAAAACTCACCCACTCCACCCATTCGCCAGCGTTGGGGGCCACATATTCCATCCAATCGTATTTGGCTTGCCAAAATACCTTGGGGAAGCGCAAATAGCACTTGTTCAACACGCCCATTTTTAGCGCCTCGATGGCCTTTTGTTTTTGGGCAGGCAAGGCGGGCTTAAACATCACGGCACTGCGTTTCAGCACCCCCAGCGGCAAAGTGACAAGCACCTTCTCGGCCACATAAGTCGCGCTGTCAGTCGTAACACTTACACGATCTTTTGCCGTTTTCCATTCAATCTGACGCACTGGGCTGTTGGTTTTAATATCAAGCCCTTGCGCCAAATACCCTGCAATAGCCCCATAACCAGCCAAAAAGAGCGCGTCATCGCCCTTAAACGCCGCATCATCGTCATACCAATGCGCCGACAATTCGCCAATGCTGCCAGCGTATTCTTGCTCAAACTTGCCATTGAGAATAAAACTAACCAGCTGCTGCTCTTCGAGTGACAGTTTGGCCCAATTGAGCGCTTTTTCGATGACGGTCTGAATCGACTGGTCGTCATCACGTTTTTGGGCCGCCTTCAGAGCTTGGGTAATGGCTTTATCTAGCCGTTCAATTTGCGCCTCTTGCGCATCGCTCAAAACTTGACCTTGTGACCCATACCCAATTGTGCTCTCATAATATGTGGTCGCCATTTTTGCACCCACCGTCTGAGCCAAGGTCATAATCGGGTTGCCATCCACTCCGTGAATCCACGACGCGCCCAAATCCATTGGCGCATCGGGCCACTTGTTGCTCGTCCACAACCGCCCGCCAATGCGATCACGTGCCTCTAACACCAGCGGCTTGATGCCACGCTGGGACAATCTTTGCGCAGCCGCCAACCCCGCCATGCCTGCACCAATAACAATGACGCGCTGAAAGGCAGCAGTGACAGCCTGAGCCACAACAATTGGCAAGCAAATTACAGCGGAAGTAGTTTTGTCGCGCTGAGAGTCGGCGGTAACAGCCTGAGCCGCAACCGCAGTCGGCACGGGGGGCAGTGTGGGATTAGATGGTGGCGACAAAGCAGGTGGTGGCACAGGTGTCGCGTTGACCGGGGCTGAGATATCAGCAGTAGGGGCATAGGAAGGTAAAGTGCTTGTGGAGGCGCTCAAACCTACCACTGTCGCCCCCAGCCATTGCAAAAAATGTCGTCTGTGCATTCTAATCCAAACTCTAACGTCGAATGACGATAAAGCTTGATTATATTCAGATCAAGTTGTAATAAGATTGTTGCCTCATTTTTACCTACATACTCTAACACCGACAGCACATAGCAAATGCTTTCAGGCCGTGCATTCTTCTTGTTGTTGTCCCGCACAACAATCCAAGGCCTAAACGAGGTATAGACCTTGCTAAACATCAATTCTTTACATTTGGTATACGAATCCCAAAATGCTTGGCTTTTGGCATCCATTAGGCTAATTTTCCATTGTTTCAATGGGTTATCAGCCCGTGAATCAAAACGTCATTTTTGCTCCTCTTTCGAGATCAAAAACCAAAATTTGATCAGCGTGACACTGTCTTCATACAACCTATGCTTATATTCGGTCACTTGGCGAATAAATTGCTCATATTGTTCGGGTGCGCAAAAGCCATTGACCGACTCGACGACAGCGCGGTTATACCAACTGCGGTCAAAAAACACAATCTCACCGCAATTTGGCAATTGGCACGTGTAACGCTGAAAATACCATTGCCCCACTTCTTCTTCGGTCGGCTTGGGCCAAGCCACCACTCGCAAGGCACGCGGGTTCATATGCTCGGTAAAGCGGCGAATGGCCCCGCCCTTACCGGCGGCATCGCGGCCCTCGAACAAAATCGCCACACGCCGTTTTTTCTCTTGCACCCAGCGTTGCAGTTTCACCAATTCGATCTGTAGCTTTTGCAATTCGTTCTCATAATTGAGCAACTCGACAATTTTTTGCGGGTTAATCTCCTTCGACTGCAGCAAACTAAACAGATCACGCGGCGACTGCACGCTGATCAAATCTTTGTAGGTTAGAAATGGCGCATCGGGGTTACTGGGCGGCGTCATGGGCAAGGCTGGCGGCACTTTTGGGGGCAACTTGGCGGCTGCGGGTTTGGGCGCAGCTTTTTTGCGGCGCTTTGGCTTGTCGCTGTTCGGGTTGTTGTTTGGGTCGCTGGGGGATGGAAGTGAAGCTTGAGACATAAGAATGTGTGGGATAAAACAAAATAAAAACACCTCGTGCAAAAATCACACGCCGTAGACAGCATATTCTGCCCTTGTTCATCACTCACCCCCCTGATGGGTAGCACGGCACTGGCTTGTTGGATAGTGCACAACAACCTCACAAGACCAGTCCGCGTTGACGCAAATGCAGCACTCACCCTGCTATCAATTGAGGCGGTGGGCGCGTTTGTCTGGCTTGCTTGCGCGGCTCGTGCGGGGGCAGATGCCCAGCAACTGACAGTTGCTGGGCATCTACTCACCCTTAATTGATGGCAAACGTAACACTCACCACGCCATCAATTGAGGCAGTGATGGGGTTAGTCTGGCGTGCTTGCGCGGCTCATGCGGGTGCAGATGCACCGCACCTCGCAGGTGCGGCGCATCTACTCACCCCACGTTGGTGGCAAATGCAACGCTCACCCCGCCCTCAATTGAGGCAGTGATGGGGTTAGTCTGGCTTGCTTGCGCGGCTCGTCCGGATGCAGATGCACCGCACCTCGCAGGTGCGGCGCATCTACTCACCCTTAAATTGATGGCAATGCAACGCTTACCCCGCCCTCAATTGAGGCAGTGGGCGCGGTCATTTGGCTTGCTTGCGCGGCTCGTGCGGGGGCAGATGCCCAGCAACTGACAGTTGCTGGGCATCTACTCACCCTTAATTGATGGCAAACGTAACACTAACCCCGCCATCAATTGAGGCAGTGACGGGGTTAGTCTAGCTTGCTTGCGCGGCTCATGCGGGTGCAGATGCGCCGCACCTGCGAGGTGCGGCGCATCTACTCACCCTTAAATTGGTGGCAAATGTAACACTCACCCTGCCCTCAATTGAGGCGGTGACGGGGTTAGTCTGGCGTGCTTGCGCGGCTCGTGCAGGTGCAGATGCCCAGCAACTGGCAGTTGCTGGGCATCTACTCACCCTTAAATTGATGGCAAATGCAACGCTCACCCCACCCTCAATTAAGGCGGTGGGCGCGGTCGTTTGGCTGGCTTGCGCGGATCGTGCGGGTGCAGATGCGCCGCACCTGCGAAGGGCGACGACGACATCTCTTTGCCAATATGACACCCCTGCCCCCCACGGCCGGGCCGCGCTCCGCGCGGGCAGAGGGGTGCTCCCCTCTGCACTCCCCCTTGATACCAGATAACCCAGAGCACCAAAGACCCGATTAACCGGAGGCCCGAGCGGAGAATCGGGGCGCACTACTCACCAAACGAAAACCGTCGTTGCTGTCACGGATGTCTACATGGGAGTCGTCACGGACCGCCGCCCGCGCATCCGTATCATAGTTATACCACGACCCGCCGCGCACGACCCGCTTTTTTATATTTTCTATACTTGGGTCTTCACGTTCCAAATTCGCCTGATATGGATACGCTAAGTAAGCACTGCTCGTCCATTCCCACACATTACCGCATAAATCGCTAATGCCTTCAGGCGTTTCGCCCTCGGCAAAGAGACCAATCGGGGTGGTGCGACGAATATGACGCTCGAACGTATTGCATTGACTGGCTTCAAATTTTTCGCCATACGCATAGGCACGCGCCCGCCCGCGCCGGTCAGGTTGACCCCGCGCTGCGGCCTCCCACTGCGCTTCGCTCGGCAAAACATAGCGGCTGCCAATTTGGGCACTCAGCCACAAACCATAGGCCCGCGCCTCATGCCAACATACCCCCACCACCGGCTGGCTGGGCTGGTTAAAGGCGCTGTCTTCCCAAAACCGCGGCTGCAGCGGCACCTCACCCATCGGAAAGGTTTTAGCCAACCACGCTTCAAAGGCCTCATCACTCCAATTGCGAAGCGTATGCCAAGCTCGCGCTTGGGTTGAGGTGCAGCGTTGTTGCGCCAATAAATGGTCGATATAGTCCTCCTCCCAGCTTTTTATAGCTTGTCTGCTGCTTCGCCAGCCCTCGCGCTGGCCTGCCACCGCACCTTCGGGGGTGCGAAAATAGCTTGCGGCTGGCGTATCCCACCAACGGGCATCGCTATAACCACCCGCACGCATAAAACAAGCAAATTCGGCATTGGTGACCGGAAACTTACCCATGCGAAATGCATCCAACTTGACGCGGTGCACATGCTTAGCATTATCATACGACTGGTCTTGGTCGCCCAGCACATAGTCACCGGCCTCAATGGCGATCATGGGCGGCAACAGATATTCATGCCCCAGCTTGCCCATGCGCCGCTCAAAACGCGGGTCGCCCAGCCCCCCCAACGCCTCACCGGCGGCAATCCGCGCCCGTAGGTCGGCGTTGCGGTCTTGGCTGCGGGCAATCAAGCCTTGCTGCAACTCGTGCAACAAGGTGGTCGCCAGCTTGGGCTTGACCTGCGCCGCCACCTCGGCCGCCAACGGCAAGTTGAGCGGCATCAGGCTGGCAATCAGCGCATTCGGCTGCTCACTCAGTTGGGCCGCCAATTTCAGCGTTTCGGCCCAGCCGCTGCGATCGAGCGGCGGCAATGGCTCATAATCTTGGGCGGTTGCCAGCCACTGCGCCAAACTCGGCTGCACCGCCTCGGCCTGCCACGCAATCGCCGCCAGCGGCGCATCAAATTGGCGGGCCGCACGGCGGGCCGCAAAAAATTCTTGCAGCAATTGATGATAAAACCAAAACTCCTCGCGTTGGCGATCTTCATCTAGCACCGTCAGGGCCACGCCTGCCGTCAGCACCTCGCGCGCCCGTGGGTGTTGCAACACGTCGCAGGCGCGGGCTTCGTCCAACGTCACCCGCCCACCCGCGCCAGCCAGCCCTTGGCATTGCATGGCATAGGCCAATTCGCTTAGCTTGGGCATGAGCAACCCGCGTTCGGGCAAACGCAGGTTGGTTTGGGTATCAACACGGGTGACATCTTCACGGTCACGCAGGTCGAATAGCGCTTCGTCCAGCAGCAGTGCATTCTTGCCCTCCACCTCGCGGCGGGCGGCGCGCCGCACCAGCTCGGCAAATAACTCGGCGCGGCTAGCCGGAATTTGCCCGGCCCGCTCATTCACCAAATCGCACAATATTTTGGCGAAATAAGGCGTGGCATATAACGCAAGTTGCTCAGGCTGGTCCTTGATCTTGCCCCATATCGCAGCGGCGTGTTTGGGCGTATGTTGCTGCAAAAACGCCTCAAGCTGAACCGCATTGAGCACCTTCAGCGTGATCTGGCGCACATCCACATCGTCTTTCACGCTTAGGGTTTGGCTATAGTCGAGGCTGCGGCAGGTAAACACGGCGCGATTGCCCGATGGCAGGTCATCGCGCAAAAAATCGCGCCAGCGTTCCACCTGTTTGCCATATACCGCCCCGTTTGGGTGTGGCATCTCGTTCAGTGCATCCAACAACAGCAACACACACCCTTGCGCCAAAAAATAATCGAGCGGCGGCAGGGTGACATGAAAGCGCTTCAGCGTTTGCTGCCATTGTTGCGCCAGCCACTCGGCTGGGTCGGGCGCGTCGGGCGTGTATTTGTTGAGTGTAACAAACAATGTCACACTCAGCTGGGGTTGGTCTGCCGCCAAATACTCGGTCGCGCTTTGCCATTGCAGGCGGCGCAGCAAGGTGGTTTTGCCGCCGCCCGGCACCCCCAGCAGCACCAGCGACGGGTCGGTGATTTCCGCATCCGCCAGAACCTCGCTCAGGTCTTGGTAATCGTGGTCGCGCTCGGCAAAGCTCAGGCTGGTGTCGGTTTTTTGGCGGTCGAGCAGCCGCATCCGCACAAAACGGGTGTCAATTTGGCGCTTTTGGGCCAAATCTTTCGCCACTGCGCGATGATATGCCGTCAATGCGGCTTGGGTGGCGGCGGGGTCGGGCGCGGGTTGGGCATCGGCAAAGCTGATATTCGGGCGGGCCTCACGCACGGCTTGCAGTAATTTGGCATAATCGCCACGCGATTCGCAATGCTTAATCAAGTTCATGGCGAACTTGGGTTGGGTATTGCGCTCAAAATCCTCGTCTCCAATCCCCAACTCAAAACACAACAGTTCGAGTTCGTCTGTTTTGAAATGCGCCTTCAATGCCGCATAAAGTTGTTGCTGGGTTGGGGTATGGGGCATGGCGTGAGATTATAGCAAGATGAGCAATGTCAATCGCCCAAGGTTAAACGACTAAACGACCTTTTTGTCCATCAATAGTCAACACACGCTCTGCTATTAAATCCATACCTATCAACCCCTCCACACCTAAATTATCAGGCACAATATTTTGAGCAAGCACTGAAAATGAGGTTAGCACTAAACCCATTGTTTCAAAGCGTTGAATGGGTAATTCATAGGCTCTCAACCGCCCACCAATTCCAGACAATATCACAGTTCGTGTGCCCATTTGAGCACTGTAACCCAGCAAATCTAAAATTGCAACGTCTATGATTGATTGCGGCGAGCCAGTATCAAGAATACAGTCCAAGTAACGATCGCCACGTGGGCCAAAAATATGGACCGTTACCCAAATAATGCCTTCAGTAAGATCGTAATCACAAGTCCACATCATTATTAATCGTCGTAAATAGGGACAATCCGTGCTTTTTACCCGTCCACAAAATCGCTGCTGACTTCAGGTCTCTTTGCTTCTCAAGAACCCGCGCATGATTTGTATCATGGGCAAAAACCACACCTCGACTAATTTCGCCCATATTGGGCCATTCAACCTCGATCAACACCACCCACTGATTCGGGTATTGCTGTTTAATTTCGGGCCAAGTTAATAAATTTTGCTGTTTTTCCATCGCATCCTCCCCCTCTCCAAAGTATAATATCGAACATAAGTTCGATATGTCAGAGTTCAAAGTCCACTCCCCTTTTCAGCCAATGGGCGACCAACCGACCGCCATCGACGATATGGTCAAAAGCCTGAATGCAGGCAATCGCTACACCACCTTGCTCGGTGCAACCGGCACTGGCAAGACGTTTTCGGTGGCAAAAGTGATCGAGCGGGTGCAACGCCCGGCGCTGATTATGGCGCACAACAAGACCTTGGCGGCCCAACTCTATGCCGAGTTCAAAGAATTTTTCCCCGACAACGCGGTGGAGTATTTCGTCAGTTATTACGATTATTACCAACCCGAAGCCTATGTGCCGCGTCACGACCTGTATATCGAGAAAGAATCGACCATCAATGACGAACTTGATCGGCTGCGGCTAGCCGCCACCAGTTCGTTACTCAGTCGGCGCGATGTCATCATCGTGGCCTCGGTGTCGTGTATTTACGGCATCGGCAACCCCGAAGATTATGGGCGCTATGTGGTCAAGCTGCACAAAGGCGAGGTGCGCCGCCGCGATATCGTGCTGCGTATGCTCATCGCCATTCAGTATGAGCGCAACGACATCGCTTTTGCCCGCGGCAAATTTCGCGTGCGGGGCGACACGCTCGACATTTACCCAGCCTATGCCGATACCGCCTATCGGGTCGAGTTTTTTGGCGACGAGGTCGAGCGCATCGCCGAGTTTCATCCGGTCACTGGCGAAATTATCGACGATGTCGAAGCGATCGAGATTTTTCCCGCCAAACACTTCATCACGCCCCAAGACAAACTAAAGAAGGCCATTACCGAAATCGAAGCCGAGCTTGAAGAACGGGTGGCGTGGTTTAAGTCCCACGACAAACTGTTGGAGGCCCAACGCATCGAACAACGAGTGCGTTATGACGTGGCGATGTTGCGCGAGGTTGGGCACACCACTGGTATCGAAAATTATTCGCGCATCTTAGATGGTCGCCCGACCGGCTTCCCGCCCTTCACCCTGCTCGATTATTTCCCCGACGATTTTGTACTGATTGTGGATGAAAGCCACAACAGCTTGCCACAAATTCGCGGCATGTATGCCGGCGACCAAGCCCGCAAGGGCGTATTGGTCGATTATGGCTTTCGTTTGCCCAGCGCAATGGATAACCGCCCGCTTAAGTTTGATGAATTTGAAACCCGTTTTCGGCAAGCCATTTTTGTCAGCGCCACCCCCGGGCCATTTGAAAAAGAAAAAAGCCAATTGGTGGCCGAGCAAGTCATTCGCCCGACCGGCCTGATCGACCCCGTGATCGAAGTAAAACCGGTCAAAGGGCAAGTCGATGATCTCATCGCCCAAATTCGCGCCACCGTTGCCAAAAAACAACGGGTGCTGGTGACCACGCTCACCAAACGCATGGCCGAAGACCTGACCAATTATTTGCAAGAAATTAATATCAAGGTGCAATATTTGCACAGCGAGGTCGAGACGGTCGAGCGGGTCGAGATTTTGCGCGACTTGCGCTTGGGTGAATATGACGTGGTGGTCGGCATTAACCTGTTGCGCGAAGGCTTAGACCTGCCCGAAGTGTCGCTGGTGGCGATTTTGGATGCCGATAAAGAAGGCTTTTTGCGCAGCACCACCTCGCTCATTCAAACTGTGGGCCGCGCCGCACGGCATGTCGATGGACGGGCGATTATGTATGCCGACAAAATGACCGACTCGATGAAAAATGCCATCGACGAAACCAATCGGCGACGCATCAAACAGGTGGCTTACAACACGGCGCATGACATCCAGCCAGCTTCGATCAAAAAATCGGTACGCGACCTGACCGACCGGGTGCGGGCCGATGACGATGCCCAAGAAGCGCTACCCGAAGGCGAATATCGATCCCCCGGCGCTGAGTTTCGCCGCGCCGCCCAAGCCTTGCGTGAAACCGCTGGCAAACGGGTGTCTGATATGCCAAAAGAAGCCGCGCAACAACTGATGGCCGATTTAGAGGCGCAAATGAAGCAAGCCGCCAAAGACCTCGAATTTGAAAAGGCCGCTGCCCTGCGTGATCAAATCATGGAACTGCGCCAACGGGTGCTGGGTGTAGACCCAAATGCCCCAGCTTGGGAGCAAGCCCGCAAAGGGATTGACGTAGAAGATAAATCGCCCGCCCAAAAGTCGAAGGGCGATGTGCAATATAAACCCAAACGGGTGGGTCGAGGGCGTTAATCATCCGATCGATAACCAACGGCCTTCACAACCAATTTTCGCAAAAACGTATAAGGATCAAAATGATAAAAAAATTATCCTGTCCATCCTGCCTATCCATGTGCATAACCCTATAAAACATGGATAGGCAGGATGGGCAAGATAAGAACCTTACACAAAAAGTGCAAAATTAGCGATAAAAGCTAAATAGGCGGCTCAATGAAGCCGCCATTGTGGTGAAAATAACGGGCGACATGCCAAAATAAAAAATAGCCAGCGAGATGATCACCGGCAAAGAAATGGCTAACGGCGCAATACGCTCAGCCAAGGTTTCAGCCACATTAACCTGCGGTTGAGGCTCAACCACAGGTTGAGGCTCATTCAAAGCACCCATTTCATTCGCTGCTAAAGGCATTTCTTGCGATAGCACTTCGGTCATTGGCATGGCCTCGGTTGGCATCGCTTCAAAAGCGCTCGGCGCAGGGGCATTGAGCGCCGCCACTTCGTTGATGGGCGGTTTGGCCACATCAGCAGGGTTGGCAGATTGGGCTTGCGGGGTAGATTTGGGTTTTTCTGAGATCAATGCCGACACACCGCGCAAAAAACCAATGCCAACACTGGCAAACGCCACCAACAAGCCAACCGCCAATTCGGTATCGGTGCTAGCAATGGTACGCGCTTGCACCCAACGGGTGACAAAGCCAATGCTGCCCGGCAAACCGCTCAGCGACATGCCCCCGGCACAAATCGCCAACGCCGCCAACCGTGCGCTGGTTCCGGTGCGGGCTGCGCCCATCAACTCAGCAAAATCATCATCACGGGCTTTGCCGCGCAAAATGGCTAACCCAATCGCCACCGCCCCCAACGACAACGTCAGCGAAACCACATTTAACGCCACCGCCTCGACCGACTGATGCACATGTTGATTAAGCATGAGCAAATTTGCCCCAATATCGACACTCAGGGCGCTGGCGATTAAACGGCTAAACGACATTTGTGCCCATGCCAACGCCCCACCGACCACAATCATGATCAAACTAACCGCAACAATATAGGTATTGCCATCTAAATTACGAAACCATGACAACTCTTGTTTAAGCGCCAAATAAAAAAATGAGATCGTGCCGCTACAGACCGTAGCAATAAAGGCCGTCGTTAAGGGTGGAGCATCATTTGCCACCAAATGCGTCCACGTAAACAAGGGGAAAGCCCCCAACAACAATACAAATCCGCCGCCCAAAAAGATGCTAGCGTTGTCAAACAGCACTGCAGCGGCCTCTTCGGTCAGGCCGCTGGCATTGGCCTGATTAAAATAATAACCAGCCCCTAAAAATGCAGGCAAGGCGAGGGTGCTTAAAATCAAATAACGCATCGCGCCATGCGTGCTACGTTCGCCAATATGCTCAGCTTGAATCATGATGGCGACTAAGGCCGCCGCAATGACAAACAACAAGCCGCTATAGGCAAAGGGGCGAATCATCAACCCCGCGCTCATGATAGACAACACACAGAGCCCCAATGGAATAAATGTGCGGCCTTGCGAAGTGCGCCACGACAACGCAAATAAGATCATGGCACATAAAAATATCATCGAAAGTGCAATTTGATCGTAAGCATGCATCCGCAGCGTAACGCCCAAAAATTCGATGGGGCGGCCTAAATCGAGTGTGCCGATCAACAAATTATTGCTGCGGTCGTAAGGCAACAGCAGCACCCCGACAACCAAGCCACAGGCCAACAGGCCCATTAAAACCTCGAGGCTGCGCCGTTGCCGAAAAACATAGGCGGGCAACGCCGTTAATAATGGCAAAAGGAGCACAAGAATCGAACCGGAAATCATAAAACGAGCGGCTCGCTATCGGCAAGCGTAAGATAAGCGATGGCAATCCCCACAATTAACGAAATTAAACCGATCATGACGCTAACCCCGACGTTGGGCAATACCGCAATATAACCCAATTCGACCCCCGAAATAAACATGAGCAACCCAATGCCAATATTCAGCGCTTCAGGGGTGGTTGCAATAATAAATAGGCCACAGGCAATTAATACATAAGCGGCAAAATGCAATTCGCGGGCATTGCCCGGCAATGGGAAACGGGTGGTAGCCCCGAAGGCCGCTGTTAAGACCAATAACAATGCCACCGCCCGCAACAATACTTGGGCTGGCACACTACGCCATGCCACCATGCGAATGCGTTCAACGGCGATCGATTCACCGCGTTGGGCACGCATATCATCGGCGCGTTGGGCCGCGATGCTAAGCGCAAATGACACCAAGGCCCCCGAAATAAGTTTGATCAGCGCCAAGCTGGGTTGAATCGAGCGGGCCATTAGCAACCCCACTAAAACATATTGTGCAATTAAAATGGGCAGTGTAAGCCGCCAGTTTCGCACAAGCACAATACCAGTAGCGCTGGCAACCAGCGACAGCAATAATGGCGTAATCGCCAAGCGCGATAACTGCTCGATCAGTGCGATCACATCATTCATGTTGTAAGATGATTATAAGTCATGTGGCATTTCAGTCATGCGAGGATAAACGAGGGTTTGACGATTATTAAAAGATAGACCAAGCAAGAGAAAAATCGGCGCAAATCGCATTTTTATACCTATCTTAGTATAAAAGCTGTGATACTTTTGCGATTGCCACGTATATTTATTTAGAACATGGTTGGAAACATTCCTTTCCTTAATCGCCTCGGCGTATTTGGCAGCCAACAACGGGCCGCCCGTAACCCTAAGATTGATTGGGAGGCTATTTATGCCGATCAATTGCCAAAGGTGTATAACTTTTTTCGTTACCGCGTGAACGATGATGCCTTGGCCCAAGACATGACCGCCGCCACATTTGAAAAAGCATGGCGAGCGCGTGATCGTTATCGCAGTGATTTGGCAGGCTTTTCAACATGGTTATTCAGCATTGCGCGTAATGTTGCCAATGACCATTTTAGACAAGCCCAAGCCAATGCACTCAGCGCAACGGCATCGTTAGATGAAATTGGCGAGGTGTCAACTGAACTCTCGACTGACGACATTGCCCAACAACGGGCCGATTTGCGCCAATTGGCCCGCTTGCTCAGCCAATTAGATCAGCGCGAACGCGAATTATTGGCGCTGAAATTTGGCGCTGGGCTGACCAATCGTGCCATTGCTGGCCTGATGTCACTCAGCGAATCAAATGTCGGAACCATTACCAATCGCCTGATGCAGCGATTAAGAACGGCATGGGACCAACCCACCCCAACTAAAAAAGGAGATTCCCAATGAATACAGAAGAAATGCTCACCCAATATCAGCAAAAACCCGATGCTGACTTTGCCAAGAAATTGTATCGGCAAATCGATCAGCCAACCGCCACCCGCAAAATTGCACCAGCACGTGCCGCCACCCTCGCCATTGCAGGGGCCGCCGCCGTTGGCATGGTGATGTTTAGCGTGCCAAATGTCAGCGAAGCTGCGCAAAACTTCCTCAATTTATTCCGAGTCAAACAAGTCACCGCCATCGCCATTGACCCAGCACGCCTAGAAGCGCTGAGCAAAATAGCCAAAGACAACAAAATTGACCTCAAAGCGCTTATCGGCGATGACATCAAAATTACCAAAGAGCCGGGCAAGCCCTCGCCAGTTGCCAACGCCGAGCAAGCCAGCAAATTGGCTGGCTTTACGGTAAAGATGCTCGGCCCAACTTCGGGCATGACGATGGACAGCATCAATGTGCAAAATGAAGGGTCCTCACAAATTAAGGCCAACAGCGCCAAATTGAACGCTTTGCTCACCACCATGGGCATTACCGATATCAAGGCTCCAGCCAAACTCGATGGTGCAACCCTTGCCGTCACCATGCCCAATGTCGTCGCCACTCGTTATTCTGGCGCACGTGGCGAGGTGCTCATTACCCAAGCCAAAAGCCCCGAAGTTACTTTACCCGATGGCGTGACGATGGCTGAATTGGGCGAGATCGGGTTACGGCTGACCGGCATGCCCGCCAACGATGCCAAACGGTTGGCTGCCACCATCGATTGGAACAGCACCTTGGTCGTGCCCATCCCCACCAATGTCGCTTCGTTCCGTGATGTCACGGTGCGCGGCAACAAAGGCGTATTAATCACCCAAAGCGGCAACGGCGCAACCGCCGCCCGCGCCAACAACAGCCCACGCGCCTCGGCGACCCTCATCTGGTCAGAGAATGGCATCGTTTACGCCGCCGCCAGCACCCTCTCACCCGACGACCTCACCGCCATCGCAGCAACATTACAATAAGAGTGGCAGGAGGCAAGTGGCAGGTAGCAAGTGGCAAGTAAAAAGTATCTAACTACTTTGCACTTTGCACTTTGCACTTGCCACTTGCCACCTGCCACCTGCCCCTTTTTTATGTTCGTTATCGAAACCCAACACCTGCAAAAACAATTTGGCAATAAGCTAGCCGTTGCCGATCTTACGCTCACGGTCAACTCAGGCGAGGTGTTTGGGTTTCTGGGGCCAAATGGGGCAGGTAAAAGCACCTCAATTAAAATGTTGTTGGGGTTAGTCAAACCCAGTGCGGGCAACTGTTGGGTATTGGGGTTGCCGCCCGGCAATGTGCAAGCTCGCCGCAAAATTGGCTTTTTGCCCGAGCATTTTCGTTTTCACGATTGGCTGACCGGACGCGAGTTTCTGCATTTTCACGGGCGGTTATATGGCATGTCGGGCCAAGCACTCAAACAACGGATCGAGACATTGCTGGCGCGGGTCGCCTTGTTAGAAGCGGGCGACCGCAAATTGCAACAATATAGCAAAGGCATGTTGCAGCGCATCGGGTTGGCAATGGCCTTGCTCAATCACCCCCAAATTGTCTTTTTAGACGAGCCAACCTCAGGGCTTGACCCATTAGGCCGCCTGCTGGTGCGCGATATCATCACGGAAATACGCAACGAAGGCACTACTGTCTTTCTAAATTCGCACTTGCTCAGCGAAATCGAAGTGACGTGTAACCGCGTGGTTTTTCTCAAGCGCGGCAATGTGGTGCGCGAAATCAACTTAAAAGACAATGAAATTCATATCAACGAACTCGAACTAAAATTGGGGCCGGTCGATGACAGCATTTTGCAAGGGTTAGCCCAATTTGGCAGCAATGCCCATCGAGATGGCGACCTCATTCGCATGAATATTCAAGACGAAGCCAGCCTGCCACAACTGGCCCGTTGGCTGGTCGGCCAAGGTTGCGAAATTTATCGCCTCGCTGCCCATCACCCATCGCTTGAACAACTGTTTGTTGAAACCATGACCGAAGAAAATAAGTTAACCATTGATGGTTAATGATTAATGGTCAATGATTAATGGTTAATGATTAATGGTTAATGATTAATGATTAATGATTAATGATTAATGATTAATGGTAGTTTTGCTGCGTTAAAAATGATGTTTACGATCGCCCATCTCACCTTTCATGAAGCCCTGCGCAAGCGGGTATTACTGGCGGCCATTGTGCTGGGGGCACTTTTTCTCATCGTCTTTGGCGTTGGCATTTATTTTATTAACGATGCGGTCATCCAACAAGAGTTACGATCAGCGCCGTCGGCCATTCGTGCCCAAAGCAACCGCCTCGCCTATAATTTTTTGGCGATGGCCGGGCTATACACGGTGAATTTTTTGCTGGTCATGATGGCAACCCTGTTACCCGTTGACACCCTTTCGGGCGAAATAAGCTCTGGCTCAATTCAGTCATTGGTGGTTAAACCGGTGCGGCGCTCGCAAATTGTGCTAGGCAAATGGCTGGGCTTTGCGTTCATTATGCTGATTTATGCCAGCTGCATGATTGGCGGCATCGTTGGCCTGGTGGCAATCATGACCAGCTATGACTTGCCCAATATTCACATCGCCCTGCCGATTATGTTACTCGAAACCTTGCTATTGCTCACCTTGTCGATTGCAGGCGGCACGCGATTTACCACCTTAACCAATGGCGTTTTTGTGTTTGGTATGTTTGGCTTGGCCTTTATCGGCGGCTGGGTCGAGCAAGTCGGCGGTTTACTTGGCAATCAGGCCGCGCAAAATATCGGGGTCATCACCAGCCTCATCATGCCTAGCGAAGCGCTGTGGCGGCTAGCCGCGCATTATATGCAACCCGATGGCATAAGCGCACTCAACATCACCCCATTTTCAAGCACCATTGTGCCCAGCCCCAATATGTTATTGTGGGCCATTGGCTACACCCTTATTACGTTACTGCTCGCCATCCGCCACTTCTCGCAAAGAGATTTATAAATTTACCGCATTTTCTCAATCATTGGGAGCATCCCCAAAAGACGTAACGCCGAACGCACTGTCACTTTGTGTTTGAAGAGGGCAAAGCCTTCTTCAAACACAAAGTGACAGTGCGTTCGGCGAAAATAGATTTTGATTTCCCCTGTTTATTGAATAGATATAAAAATACAATATAATATTACAGCAAAACTGAAAATCTATAATATTTCGGGGGTGTCTCATGACTTCTGTTCGATTAGGCCAAATTTTTTTAGCAATGATTTTGTTGATCTCGGCGGCAAATTTACAACCTGCGCAGGCCTTGCCACCATCGCCAAATTTAACAACAACGCAAGCGATTGCACCGCAATTAGCCACTCGTGCCAACAATGCACCCAGCGCCCCAGCCGCCCCCAACGACCGGCTCATTGGCCTGGATTTAAACGAAATTAGCATTCAACCTGCCTCAAACGGCTTTGAATGGGTGGAACTGAAAAATAATTATTGGCTAGAGGTAGACATCAGCGGCTATAAACTGAGCAACGAAGAAGGCATGTGGTTCGTCTTCCCAACCCTGCCGCCAGTGCCGCCCGAAACCTTCGTGCTGGTCATCTTCGATGGCATGGGCAGCGCCGCCAACGACACCGACTCCAGCGATAAACGCATTACCTTGCACAGCCCGCCGGATATGGTGAATGTGCTAAATGATCAAGCTGGACAACTCAGCCTATATGGGCGTGGCACACGCGCTTTTTTGCCGCTGATTGCCAACAACCTGAGCGAAAACACCGCTGACGAACCCTCATTGCCTTGGCGTGAAGCCGGTGTGCCGCCCATTGCCATGCGCGATTTTGTAGCATGGGGAACTGCGCCCACCGATGCCCCCGGCCCCAAAGCCGAAGCCGCAATTGCGGCAGGCTTGTGGCAAAAAGATATGTTTGTGCCACTCGACTTTGAAGGCACAACCGTTGCCATGCAAGGCAAAACCATCGGACGTTATCCCGGCAGGTATTTGTATAACTTCGTCGAGACGGATTGGCTCATTTATTCGTCGGGCGATGTGACCCAAGGCAGCGACAATAAAAACCTCGCACCCGATATCTTATCGCCCGTCGCCAATACCACCCTAATCAATATTCAACGCCCAGAGATTATTTGGTCGCCGCTCGACTTGGTTGAAAGTTATCAAGTGCAGATTGACGACGAAGCTACCTTTGCCACACCGCTTATTTCAGGCACAGTCGCAGGCACGTTTTACTCAGCCTTGCCCACCAACAATTTAAATTATGGGCGTTATTATGCGCGGGTCAAAGCCTTCTTTAATAATAAAACCCAGTCAGCCTTCTCGCCATCGGTGGTGTTTACCTTGGCCAAAACAATCACGCTTGCCAGCAAATCGACCGCCGACACCTTGCCCAACTTCAGTGCTAGCCCAAATGCAGACTTACCGGTAAGTATTACTGCACCCGCCAAAGACACGAAATCGCTCGATTTACATAATTTATGGACCAACCAAGGCGCATGGGATACCGCCCATGCCAAACCAGAAAACGCCAAAGACGTGCTACTTTACAATAATTTCAGCACCATCCAAGCCATGGCAAAATATTATGGCGGCAACCTCAGCCAAGATCGTATTGCCTATGAATTTTGTAAAAATTATGGCGAACGTGAATTAGATCTGTGTCCGATCAATCTCACTCGTCGCATCTTGGCTTGGAACAAAGGGGAAAATTTTCGATTGCTGTTGCAGTGGGCATTGAATGGCACTGAAGTACAGTCATATACAATAACCGAAAGGGATGATTACACTGACGAAATTGTAAATGCACTTGCGAATCGGATCCCTGTAATTATTTTTGCCAACTATCAGAGATCAATGTCTGCGGGCATCACGACAAATATGCTAAGCAGAGATAAATTGATTGGCATTACGCCGCTCTTTAGACAACCCCATATGTTTGTTCATCCTCGGTTTCTGGTTCAGGTTAAAGCCCAAGTGACTATTTTTATCCCCAAAAACGCACCGGTCGCCAATGCACCAGCCCGCCGCGATGAAGATTTGAATAACAACGGGGTTTCTGACCTGAATGACGACACCGATGGCGACGGCGTATCAGACTTTGACGAGCGCGTGCGTTTTCAATCGCCCTTTGGCGGCTTAGATCTGGCCAATGCTGATAGTGACGGCGACCTTGTGCCAGACAAAACCGAGATTTTTGCCTATACCAAAGACCACCGTTATGCCGATATTGACCGCGACGGCAAGCGCAACGAAATTGACCCCGACAGCGACCGATTTTGAGATGACCGCTCACGCGATGGCTGTGAAGATGCCAATCGTAATGGGTTTTATGATTCACAAGCCACCGGCAATAACAAAGAAACCAACAACGCCGACCCAAGCCAAGAAAAAGACTGCAAAAACCCCGAAATTAGCATCACCAGCCCCGCCGCTGGGGCCAAGATCGATGCTTGTTTGGCCGATTTACAAGGCGAAATTGTCAGCGTGCCCGACATGAAAATTCTCACCGCCGAAATCATCGCCGCAAAACAACAATCACACGTGCAACTTTCTTTTACAAAATCGTCAGATCGTTACACGTTCAAGCAAAAATTGCCCTTATTCAAAGGCAAAAACACCGTGCTGATTAACGCTACCAATGCCGACGGCGGCTCAGATCAAGAATTGCTCGTGCTGTCGTGTGATCGCGCCGCCGATCTACATTTGCAACTGACATGGGGGCAAATTGGGCGTGATGTCGATTTGCATTTGTTGCGCGGCAGCGCCGCCCTTAATTCAAAAGATGATTGTTATTACGCCAATGCCAACCCAGATTGGGGAGATGCTGGTAACCCCGACGATAACCCCAAGTTAGATGTGGATTGCATCAGCAATTGCACCGTCGAAAACATTTACTTTACTGCCCCCAAACCGGGCCTCTATACCGTCATCGCCTATTATTACAATGATAAAAGCCAAGGCCCAACTGTGCCACAAGTGACGATTAATGCACGTGGCAAAACCTATAAATTGGGGCCACGCACCTTAGCCAAAACAGGCGACCAATGGACGGTAGCGACCATCGAAGTGACAGCCACTGATATCATTGTCAGGTGATTGAATGACAAACCATCATTTTTCGCTGCGCCAAACGGCACAACTTCACATAAATTCATAACCGCTGACATCGCGTTTACAATACATTTATGAAAATAGCCCGCACCTTTGCAATCATGGCAATCGTCATGTTAATACTCGATCTTCTTGCCATCAACTTTATCGTCATGCCAATGTTTAACCAATATCTGGGGGATTGGCTAACCCCCACACCACGCTTATGGGCAGCGGGTTTGTTTTATGTCATTTACCTCATTGGCGTATATATATTGGCAATTCAACCTTCAGCAACAGCAACACAAGCACTAACCCGCGGGGCATTGTTGGGGTTAGTGGCATATGGCACATACGAATTAACCAATATGGCAACCCTACAACGCTGGGCAATGCCTATGCTGATCGCTGACCTTGCGTGGGGCACAACCCTCACCGCCATTGTGGCATGGGCTGGGCATAAGGCCCGCCGAGCATAATCAAACAATAAAATAGCTTTTTCGCTTGACATTGTCATATTCGCAAATGCCAATAGGTTTTCGCCAATTTCACGATCCCCACTCAGCATAGCTAAGTGGGGATCGTGAAATCGACATACCTCTTGCTTAATCTGGCCTTGTCAAGTTAGTATAACGAATACCAAATACATCCTTTCCGAAAAAATGAAAAGTAATATTCACGCCCCACGCGGCACCCAACTTGCCTGCAAAAACTGGCAAATCGAAGCAGCCTACCGCATGTTACAAAACAACCTCGACCCTGAGGTTGCATTTGACCCCGACAACCTAATTGTGTATGGTGGGCGTGGGCGTGCCGCTCGTAACTGGCAAAGCTACGAAGCCATTCTCGAATCATTACGCACCCTCGAACCGACAGAAACCTTGCTGGTGCAAAGCGGCAAGCCAGTGGCAATATTTCGCACCCATGCCGATGCACCTCGGGTGCTATTGGCAAACAGCAATATTGTGCCCAAATGGGCCACCCAAGAAAATTTCGACAAATGGGAACGCGAAGGCCTCATCATGTATGGACAAATGACCGCTGGAAGCTGGATTTACATCGGCACTCAAGGCATTTTGCAAGGCACCTACGAAAGCTTTGGCGCACTAGCGCGCAAACATGGCTGGGGCAGCCTAAAGGGTCGGCTGGTGCTCACGGCGGGTTTGGGCGAGATGGGCGGCGCGCAGGCGCAAGCCATTACCTTTAACGAAGGCGTGGGCGTGTTGGTTGAAGTTGACCCTTGGCGCGTCGAGCGACGGCTAAAACTGCGCCAACTCGATGTGGCGACCGACAACCTTGAAGAAGCCATGACCTGGGCCGATGAAGCCAAAACCAAAGGCATCGCCAAAAGCATTGGGCTAATCGGCAATGCCGCCGAAGTATTGCCTCGTTTGCTTAATTATGGCATTGTGCCCGATGTCGTCACCGACCAAACCAGTGCCCATGATGTCATGGTTGGCTACATTCCCACAGGGCTATCGGTGGCCGAAGCCACCGAATTACGCACCTCACACCCCGACCAATATAAACAACGCGCCATGCAATCGATGGCAACCCACGTCCAAACCATGCTCGAATTTCAACGTCGGGGCAGCGTGGTGTTTGACTATGGCAACAACCTGCGCCAACGCGCCTTTGACTACGGCGTAACCGATGCCTTCAACTACCCGGGCTTTGTGCCAGCCTATATTCGCCCACTGTTTTGCGAGGGCAAAGGCCCATTTCGTTGGGTCGCCCTCAGCGGCGACCCCGAAGATATTTACAAAACCGATCGCGCCATTGCAGCCCTATTCCCCGAAAATGAACACTTGTTGCGCTGGCTCAAATTGGCAGGCGATCATGTGGCATTTCAAGGCCTGCCCGCCCGCATTTGCTGGCTGGGTTATGGCGAACGCGCCAAAGCCGGGCTAATGTTTAACGAAATGGTGGCACGCGGCGAATTAAAAGCCCCCATTGTGATTGGGCGCGATCACCTTGACAGCGGCAGCGTGGCCTCACCCAACCGTGAAACCGAGGCCATGAAAGATGGCAGCGATGCCATTGCCGATTGGCCGTTGCTTAATGCCATGGTGAATGCGGTGAATGGCGCAACCTGGGTCAGCCTCCATCACGGCGGCGGGGTTGGCATTGGTTATAGCATTCACGCCGGTCAGGTCATTGTGGCCGATGGCACAGCCGATGCCGCCCGTCGCCTCGAGCGTGTATTGACCAGCGACCCCGGCATGGGCGTTGTTCGTCATGTCGATGCCGGTTACGATGAAGCCATCACCTTTGCCCGTGCCAACGGGGTTAAGGTGCCGATGATGAAGTAATTTTAGCGTTTAGATTTACAATTAAAATAATTCAAAAATAGCGAAGATTAAAACAAATTTTCGCCGAACTCACTATCATTTTGTGTTTGGAGAGGGCTTTGCCCTCTCCAAACACAAAATGATAGTGAGTTCGGCATTACGTCTTTTGGGGACGCCCCAATGATTAAAAGATACAAAAATTCAATCGTCAATCATAATGAAGACTCAAATCACCGCCCAAGCCGCATTAAGCCTATTACCCCTGCCCAACAACCGGCGTGATGCCGAAGTCGGCAGACGTGGCACACTCATCGTCGAAATGTATGCGCCCAAAGGCACAGACCCGCAGCAACCCCACAACCAAGATGAGCTTTACATTGTCTATTCTGGCAATGGCACTTTTGTGTGCGGCGACGAGCGCATGACATTTGGCGTTGGTGATGTGTTATTTGTGCCCGCCGGTGTTACTCACCGCTTCGAGCAATTCAGCGACGATTTCGCCACTTGGGTGGTGTTTTATGGCGAAGCCGGTGGCGAGTTACCTTTGCCCGCCGCCATTGCCGAAGGCGAAAACCCGCCGCCCGACAGCGCCCTCACCCGCAATGCGCTGATTTGGCGCACCCGCAGCGCCTATGGCGTGCTAAGCGAATTTCTCGACTCGCTTAGCGAAAGCCAAGCCACCGACCCCAAAGATGCCGCAGGTTGGGCGGTCAAAGATCACGTGTTACACCTCGTGCCATGGCTGCGCAGCATGATTTGGGTGATGAATAAACGCCCCAAAGTGGATGGCATGGGAATAAGCAAGGAGCAATATGCCCAAGGCTTTGATGTCGTCAATGACATTATCTTCCAACGCGAAAAACACCGCAGTTTTTACGATGCCCGTTGGCAACTGCATCGCTGTTATAGCGAATTTATGGCGCTATTAATGTCATTACCCAACGAGGCCGTGTTGCAGCCGTTTAAATCCTATCAAACGGATTCAGACAAAACCGATCCGGTTATCTTTTGGCTATGGGGCAACAGCGGCGGGCATTTTTATGAACATTTGCCTTGGATGAAAGCCATTATCAACCAATGAACTGCGACCTCATCATCCACTCCGCCGCCCAACTCGTTACCTGCGCCAGCGCCAATAACGGCCCCAAACGCGGCCATGACATGCGCGACGTTGGCGACATCGCCAATGGCAATCATTTGCCCGCCGCCATCGCCATTAGCGATGGGCAAATTATTGCCATTGGCCCAAGTGACGATATTTGTGCCGACTATCAGGCAAAGCACAGCATCGATGCCAGCGGCAAAACCATTTGCCCGGGGTTGATCGACCCCCATACTCACCTCATTTACGCTGGCGACCGCGTGGCCGAATGGGAGATGAAACTGCGTGGTGTCGCCTACTTAGAAATTTTGGCCGCGGGCGGCGGCATCGTCAGCACCATGCGGGCCACACGGGCTGCCGGGATAGCCGCGCTGGTGGCGCAAGCAAAGCCGCGCCTCGACACGCTGATGCGTAATGGTGTCACCACTTGCGAGATCAAAACCGGTTATGGCCTCAGCCTCGAGGCCGAATTAGCCATGTTACAAGCCATTGAACAACTGGCACAAACCCACCCATGCGATGTGCTTTTAACATTACTCGCCGCCCATACCACCCCACCCGAATTTAAAACCGACCCAAATGGCTATGTCGATTTGGTGGTTGAGCAAATCATTCCCCAAGCCGCCGCATGGTTTAATCAAAACGCCCGTGCCAACCACGCTACACCCATGGCATGTGATGTATTTTGCGAAAATCACGCCTTTGATGTGGCGCAAGCACGGCGAATATTAATGGCAGGCAAACAACATGGCCTCACACCTAAAATCCACGTCGATCAATTTACCTCATTGGGCGGGGTCGAGATGGCGCTTGAGGTCGGCGCGTTATCGTGCGATCATTTAGATGTGACCACAGCCGACGATCGGGCGCGGCTAGCGCAATCATCGGCTGTAGCAGTGGTGTTACCCGCGGTCACATTTCATCTTGGCAGCCACCAATTTGCCAACGCCCGTGCTTTTATTGATGATGGCTGTGCACTCGCGCTCAGCACCGACCATAACCCCGGCTCGGCCCCGTGTTTGTCGCCTGCGCTCACCATGTCGATCGCATGTCGTTACCAGAAACTCAACCCTGCCGAAGCGCTCAACGCTTGCACCATCAACGCCGCCCATGCACTTGGCATCGGCAACAAAGTTGGCTCGCTCGAAATCGGCAAACAAGCCGATATCATTATCATCAACGCGCCCGACTATCGCCACTTAGCCTATCAATTTGGGGGCAATTTGGTGCAATATGTTATTAAAAATGGGGCAGTAGCAATGGTTAATGGTTAATGAATTTATTTTCGCCGAACTCACTATCACTTCGTGTTTGGAGAAGGCAAAGCCTTCTCCAAACACAAAGTGATAGTGAGTTCGGCATTACGTCTTTTATGGTCACCCCAAATTATTGGAAAAATACTAAAAAGCCTTGATTTCTGATCAAAATCAAGGCTTTTTTATACGCCCTCAGAGAGACTCGAACTCCCGACCTAGGCATTAGAAGGGCCGCGCTCTATCCACCTGAGCTATGAGGGCAAGCGCATCGCGCCAACTACACCATCATAATTGGCTTAATTCCATTATACACAACCCGTCCGCTGAGCTGAGTCAACACATCAGCCGAACGACGCCCCATCATGGCAGCTAACTCAATGGTGGTTAATGGCTTATTATTATTCACCAAAAAAATACGAAAGGCCGCCTCAAACACTGGGGTACGGGCGCTAATGAAATCTGGCGCCTTCGCCGATTCATCACGAATCATTTTGACGGCGGCGTTAACATGCTGCACCTCGCCGGTATCTTCGTCAATATAGTCATACGCAGTCGTATTCGGCGAATTACCCAACCGCTCCAATTGCTCGGCGGTTAGGTATTTTTGAATCAGCACATTCACATCTTGGCCCTTTTCATCGAACCAGTTGTAATCAATGTGAAATTTGGTTTGTTCGGTGGGACGAAAGAATTTCATAATCGACTTTAATTACGCTCGCTCAAATGCCAATAGTTATCACCAACAGGCAAAAAGGCTGGGTTATTGCACAAAGCATTAAACACATCACGCGGGGCAGTGCGAATTAATAAATTGACCACCGCATACAACGTTCGGGCATGCACATTGCCTTGAGGGCTAAGTTTGGCAATTTCAGGGAATACCTCACGCACAATTTGTGCCACATCGCGGGTTTGCCCAACACGCACATTTTCAAACACCCGCAGGTCATCCGCATACAACGACATCAAATCATCGGCATCACATGTAGTGGCACGTTGTGCTGTATCAAGCCGCAAACGCCCATCACGGACACTCGCAACTCGCACCCAATCCCGCTTAGGTTTATGGCGCTTACCATCAATAATAAATACGTTGACATCTGGCCCGCGTGATATTTCGATTGTAGCGCCAACGGGCAAATCATTGGTCTTATACCAATCTGCCAATCCCCAAATATAATTGCCCTCTTTTACCAACCAAGCCGTAAACTGCTTATTATTCATCTTATCGCGCAAGAAAATAGGGATACGCGGCTTAGCCGTTTTAGGGAACACCGATGCCAAACGCCGCCCTAACCCCAAGGTGCCGGCACGCCGATGTGGCGCAGTTAAAACAACCGTCGCTGAATTTTGCGGGGCAAGATTCCCTAGATGTTGGGTTGTGGATATATCCAGTTCGTCATCTAGCTCAATCATCAATTGATCCAGTGGCGGCAATGGGTTATCTTTTGTTAAAACCTTGCCAACCAACGCCGATGGAAACTCACGCACTTGATCTGGCTCGAGCCGGCGCAAAAACCACGCTGGCTTATCGGTCAGGCTGACCTCATCAAAACGAGGGTCAGCGGCTAACACGGTGTTAAGTGACACTTCTTGCAATGAGCGAGCAATTTCTTGCGGCAAACCAAGATCACGCAAAATAATGTGGGTAGGCAATGGCCCGCCCTCAGCCACTTCG
>CAMDWA010000029.1 GCA_945877855.1 Thermoflexus hugenholtzii JAD2
AGGCCAACATATTGCCGCGTGCAAACTCAATAAACCGCGCCCGTTTGTCGGGCGCGATGCTAAATACATCAGCCAGCCGCTCGGCCATGTCTTTCGAGGGCAAGCGTTCTTCATATTCAATTTTGCGCAACGTCACCGCCGAGCAATAAATGGTTTGCGCCAACGCCTCGGCGCTTAAACGCATGGCTTTGCGTTGGCGTTGCAGCCATGCGCCAAATGAAACCGGCGGCTGAGATGGGGAATCAGCGTGTGGCACTGCCAAGGATGACATGTTTTTTTTCAAAATAAAAAAGTGCGACTGATCTACGTAACACCGCCCCCATTTGGATCACTCAGTTGCGACGGCGTGAGCCAGTGTATCAATCATTGTATCAAAGACCCGCAAATTTAGCAGCAAGCTGTATTAATTCTTTGATACCTAAAACTTGGCGGGTTGGGGCAAGATATTGCCACAAGAAGGGGGGCACGACATGACGTGCCCCAACAGATAGTGACCCCAACACAAAACAGGAGCTTTAAATGTTTAAGAAAATCACCCTATTACTCACCTCGCACTGGCTACGACCAATTTGGCAATTAACCTTTGTGATGACGGCGGTGCTGCTGATGATCGGCTTTGGGCGTTGGCTCGACATGCAAGTGGCTCATGCCGATGACATTGCGCCTTTGGCCTGCCCCATTGGCTTACAAGAAACAGGCGGCTTATGCTACAAACCCTGTATCTCGAGCCATACGCCTGTGGGCAATCGGTGTTATGCAAATTGTCCAACTGGTTACACCGATGACGGTTTGTTTTGTCGCAAGGATGCACATATATTTGTCAAAGCATCTTATACACGGGGGCCGGGTATGCCCATGATTTGCGCCACAAACCAAGAGGGGCAGGGCGGCTTATGTTACCCCAAATGTCAGGTAGGCTATTCTGGCGCGGGGCCAGTGTGTTGGCAAAACTGCAAGGCGGGTTATGCCGATCACGGGGCCACCTGCTTTAAGCACATCTTCGATTTTTACGGCAAGCATAGTTATGGGCGTGGGGCTGGCGTTGGGGTTAGTGCTTGTGGGGCGGGTTTAGAGCGCAGCGGGGCGTTGTGTTACCCCCGATGCGCCGCTGGCTTTAGTGGTACCGTTGCCAGTTGTTTTCAGGTGTGCCCAGCAAGTTATAAAGATGATGGTGCTACGTGCCGCCGTGATGTCGTGAGTTATGCGAAGCTAAGTTATGATAACGGACTGGGCGTGGTGATGAATAGTGTGCCAGTGGCGATCAATGAAACTGCTAGAACAGCTAAAAACACACCCATCAAATTAACATTCAAGACTGACAATTTTGATAATGACATATTATCGAATGTTATTTTTGTCGTAAAGCCTCAATTTGGTGAAGTAGATGCTGGCATTTACACGCCTAAACAAGATTTTCAAGGTGTAGATTTAGTTGTTTGGAAAGCATCGGACGGCAAAAATGAATCGCAGACAGCTGTGGCGACGATTATTGTAGGCGACCCGTCGACCAATGTGGCCCCAGTGGCGATAGACCGCACCATCATCATCACAGAAGACATCGCCGCTAGCATTGTGGTGACCTGCACCGACAACAATAACGACCCGCTGTTTTATCAATTGGTTGACAAGCCCCAACACGGCCAATACACTTGGCTGCCGCCCAATACGGTCATTTATACCCCCACCGCCAATTTTGTGGGCACCGATCAGTTTAGCTTCCGTTCATATGACGGGCGCGATTACTCGCAAGTGGCGACGATTACGCTCAAGGTGAATGGGGTGAATGATGCGCCCGAGGTCTACACCCAACCTATCAGCACCACCCGCAACACCAGCACGGCGCTCGGCTTAGTGGTCAGCGATGCCGAGGGCGAAACCTTGAGTTATCACATTGTTGCCAGCCCAACCCATGGCAGCATCGGCGGCGATGCACCCAATTTTGTCTACATTCCCAACCCCGATTATGTCGGCGACGACAGCCTTGAGATCAAGGTAAGCGACCCGCATAGCGCCGCCAAAATGGCAAAGGTGACGCTGAGCGTATTGCCAAATAACCGCGCCCCGTTGGCACAAAGTGGGGTGGTCAGCACGAGCGAAGAAAGCGCCGTTGCCATCAATTTGCAAGGCAGCGATGACGACGGTGACACCCTGCGCTACAGTGTGGTCAGCAATCCAGCCTATGGCACACTCGAAAAGAGCGACGACAATGCCTTTGTATATACGCCCAAAGCCGGTTTTGTCGGCAGCGATCAATTTAGCTACAAGGTCAACGACGGGCAAGCCGACTCGCCGACAGCGCAAGTGAAGATCAACGTTACCGAAGCGCCAATGGTCGCCAGCGCTGTTGGCTTGGTGGTAGATGACAAAAATGGCAACGGGCAGGCCGACGAGAGCGAGCGTGGCGCAGGCGGTTTGCGTGTGACGTTGACAGCAACCAATTTTGCCCACGACCGCGCCGCCACTTACGAGGCCTATACTGACCGCAACGGCACATGGCGCATTGACGATTTGCCACTTGGCACTTACAACCTGAGTGTCAATTCAACCTCGGCAATTTACATCGCCAAACCAGCAAACAGCCAGCTCAAGCTCAATCAACGCGGTGTGCAGCAATTACAGCCCATCACCGTCGCCGTCACCCGCCACTTTTTGTTCTTATCGATGTTAGCGCGGTAGAGTCCGTTAACTTAATTTGTAGCATTTTACAAATAACAAAATTCTGTAGGGTCAAAACGATCGTAAAACCGTCATTTCGAAATTCTTAGACGCGATTCTAAAGGTTTGCGTCCAGCAAGTTGGAGAAACGTATAACCTCAAGCGTCATCCCGACGCGAAGCGAAGTGACAAGCGAGTTTCTCTACCCTGCTAGACGCGAACCCTCAGAGCCACGTCTAGGATTTCGGGATAACAACCAAAATTTTTGCTTTAAGAAATACTGTCTCAATAAAAAAGAGGTTCAAATGAAAAAAATTCTTAATCCAACCACCATCCTTATTTTGATCGTTAGCTTGCTCATTGGGGTATTGCCAATCGACGCGCAACCCATTGCCGCCGAGAGCAACACCGGGCTGATTGGCGGCAAAGTGTTTGAAGATGCAAATCAAGATGGGCAAAGCAACCTATGCGAAACCGGTATCCCAAATGTGCTTATCCGGTTAAAAGGCCTAAGTATTGACCAAAAAACAATTGAAATTGAAGTGAAAACCGATGAAAACGGCTGGTATTTTTTCAGAAACCTGCCATCCGGTAGCTATGAAGTGCAAAAAATCTCACAACCTGCCGGATACCAAGACGGGAATGAACATATTGAGGCATTTTTGATCCTAGACAATTTGCCATCAGGAAACAACCTCAATATTGCTAGCAACCCAAACGCCGCAGGTGTCATTGCCCAAAATGCCATTCGCCAAATTCCCCTGCGGCCAGGCCAAGAAGCTGTGGGGTATCACTTTGGGCAATTAAATGTGTGCGGTAACCTCGGTGCGCGTTCAGATTGCCATAACGGGTCAGTTGAAATTGAAAATGCATTTTGTGCCCCTGCGCCTGCCGCCCCCCCCCCTGAGCCACCCGCGCCATTATTGTGCGACCCCGGGTTTTGTGGCTAAACCAGAGACAACACACAAAAGGGACTTAACCAATGAATAAAAAACTTTTCACCCTACCAGGCAAAAAACTGCTTTACAAGGCCATGCTCATGCTCATCATTATTTCTGGCCTAATGACAGCCGTGACCAAGATGGATGTGCTGCGCGTAGATGCCGCTACCGATGGCGTGGTGTGCCCGGCTGGGCAAGAAGAGATCTTTGGCACGTGTTATGGGGCCTGTGATGCGGGTTATGTGGCTTTTGGCATTTTATGTTCGCAAATTTGCCCGCCCGGCTATACCGATAGTGGCTTTACCTGCTATATTCCGACTCATATTTTTGCCAAGGCCAATATCCCGCGTGGCGCAGGCACGCCGCTCACCTGCGCCAGCAATGAAGATTTAAATGGGGCGCTGTGTTACCCCAAATGCCAAGCTGGCTATCGAGGTGATGGGCCAGTGTGTTGGGAGGTGTGTAAGGCCGGTTATCGCAATGACCCAGCCTCGTGCTTCAAATCAATCTTTGATTGGTATTTTAAAAAGAGCTACGGACGTGGGGCTGGGCGGGCCGTAAGCACTTGCCCGCCGGGCAAAGAAAATAACAGTGGGCTGTGTTATCCCGTTTGTCGGGCTGGTTATCGCGGGGAAGGTCCGTTGTGTTTGCAAATTTGCCCGGCGGGTTACAAAGATGATGGCGGGTTTTGTCGGCGCGATATCGTCAGCTTCGATAAAACGACCAAAAGCCGCGTCACTGGGGTGATTGGCACGTGCCCCAGCCCTGGTTTTGATCGAAATATCAATAGCCCTCCTCAAACCGGTTCCTTTTCGCTCATTTATATGAATCAGCCCCTAGCAGGTCATCCAAGTCCTAACGATTTGAGGTTTCTGAAAAAGAAGGTAGATGCAGCGAATGAACTGCTTGCTAACACGGTCAATAATGTCATTGGCACAGTCATTATTGGTAGCCCGATGGCCACCCACATAAGACCACTTCCCAGTGCCCAGTTTGGCAATATATTTGGGGTTAAACCCAGTGCCACCCCCATTTCGGGTGTTTTAAATATGCCCATATGGATCGGCCTTGACCAATCGAATATGCCGAATCTCGAAGAGACTGTTGACACAAACGAAATACGTTGGGAGCAGGCACGCTGGATGAAAGGCGTGATTGGCTGCAATAGTTTGCCCAATTTTGCTGGCAACCTAAAAAGCTATGATGCCGGTAGTATGGCTTATTCGTGGGAGATAGGCAATTATCACTTTGTGCAACTTCATGCGCACCCCAGCTATGCCATGCAAGGCACTGGCATAAACACCGGTTTTAATATCACCCCAGCCAAAAACTGGTTGATTAAAGACATGAATGCTGCCACGCTGGCTGGCAAACATATTGTCATTCACTATGCCAACTACTATGCCAACCAAGATATTTACTTAAAAGCATTTTTTGATGACACCCCGGAGCTTAAAAGTGCTTTGCCCAATCTTAAATTGTTGCTTAACAATTTGAATGCCAATGACGTTGTCGAAACCATCACGGTGGGTAATCTTAGCGGAAGTTATAAAGCGATTCCGCTAGGTTCAGATCAAAAGATAAAACAAGTTATGTTTTCACCCAACGGCGTGTACGTGTATGCATTAGATTATGTAAATTACATCCCACTTACTACAACTTCTTATGTGCGAATTTATGAAACCAGTTTTAATCAGCGTCCCCAAATCTCGTCTCAAACCTTTGCCGTGACTCAAAACACGCCCCTCACCTTTACGATTGCGGCCAGTGACCCTGATAATAATATTGGCGAATTTCGCATTTTGCAACGTCCTGTGGCTGGAAAGTTGCAATCGTTAAGCACCCTTGGCGAATTTCAATATACACCCAATCAAGGGGTGGTGGGTCTTGATGCTTTTACCGTCATTGCCGTAGATCGCGAAAACCTATTATCTGAAGTCGCCCAAATTCGCCTCGATATCACCGCCGCCAACACCCCGCCCAACAGCGCCCCGGTTGCCACCGACCAAACCTTAAGCATGTTGGCTGGCGAAAGCCTCACCATTACCGTAAAATGTGACGACCAAGACAACGACCCGCTGACCTATGCCCTGATGCGCCGTGCGGCACATGGCGAGCTAAAATGGGTTGGCCCCAATTTGCTCAGCTATACGCCATTGCCGGGGTTTGAGGGCGAAGACAGTTTTGTCTATCAGGCCGATGACAAACGCCGTCTCTCAAATCCATCCACCGTAACCATCACCGTAAAAAACCGCGCCCCAGCCGCCGCCGATTTGCAAGTGACGGGCGATGAAGACACCCCAATCAAAATCAGCTTGCTTGCCAGCGATTTTGAACACGACCCGTTGCAATACACCTACCTAACCACCCCCACCAACGGCGTGTTATCGGGCGATGGCGACAATTTGCTTTATACCCCGGCCCCCCATTTTTATGGCAACGACAGCTTTGTTTATCGGGTGAATGATGCCAAAGGCGTATCACGTAGCGCCACCGTCAGCATCACTGTGCGGGCGGCAAATGATGCACCCATTGCCAACAACCTGACGCTAAATGGCGACAACGATGCCCCCATCGCCATTGCCCTGAATGCCCATGACCTCGATTACGAAGGCCTCGATGATGCTGGCCTCAGCTACGAAGTCATCAGCCAGCCCAGCCAAGGCAAATTAGAGGGCAACGCCCCCGATTTACAATTTATACCCAACCCCAATTTTGTTGGCGTTACCAGCTTTAACTATCGCGCCAGTGATGGCAAAGCCCAATCGAATGTAGCCACTGTGACGCTCAACATCAGCCAAGCCACCCCCAAAGGCACATTGGCGGGGCTGCTTTACCACGACATCAACGGCAACGGCAAACAAGACCCCGACGAAGGCGGCATTGGTAACGCCGTGATAACGCTTGTGCCCAAGGCGGCTGATCTTGACCTGATGCAACGCAATGACACGGCTACCGACTACAGCGTCGCCACCGACCTGAGCGGGGTCTATCAATTGACAGGCGTTGCCGTCGGCCAATACACCTTGCGTTTGGCAGCGGCCCCCGGCCAAACCCTCGCCGCCCTACCCACCACCGACATCACCATCCGCCAAAGCGCCATCACCCAAGCCGCCCCATTCGGGGTGCAAGTCACCCGCTGGTCATTGTGGTTGCCGGTGGGGTTGAAGTAGTGACAATGACGTGACAGGGTGAGGGGGTGAGGGGGTGACAGGGTGACAAGGTGACAGAATACTTTGAACACTCTGTCACCTTGTCACCCCCTCACCCTGTCACCCCCTCACCCTGTCACCCCCTCACCTTGTCATCCACTTGCCACTTCAATGACCACTTCTTTATCCGTGATGTCAACGATTTCTAACATGCGTCCCTGATATTTCAGGTTCAAACCGCGATAAACGGTCAATGAGCGGGCCAGATCGGGTTTGTGCTTAATGCCCAGCCACAGGCCAGCGGTTGGCCCAGTGCTGGGTTGCTTCGTCATGGCATCAACATATGCTTGATTTTGCCGAAGACCGGCCACGCCAATGCTTAAATCGCCCAAGTGCAAGGCGGTGTTGGTTACGATATGGTAAGTGTTTGCGTCCATTTTTATTTTGCTTGCGGGTTTTCGCCAGCATAGAAGGCGGCCTTATTACTTGACTGGGTTGAGGTTGACCGACTGGATTGATTCTTGAAATTCTTCTTCGGTCAATACGATAGCGGGGAAGGCACTGCCCCAAGGATTTAAAATGCTGACCGTGCCCGCACTTTTATTAACACTTTCGACCACAAAGGCGTGGTTTGGCACAAGTTTGCCTTGTGCACTCACCCCACGGCTTAAATTATCAAGATCTACATACTTTAAGTCAATATTGGTCTGATCAGGGATATCTAATTTAAACATCCAAAAATCGAGCTTTTTATCTTCATAGGTGTTAAAAATGACGGCCCCGCCGTTGTCAAGTTGAGTTGCAATTTGGTCTAAACTCACCTGATCGGCACGTTGCTCAATACTTGGCTTGCCCGTCAGTGCCTCTAACATTTCACCTGGGTTACCCCCGTCAATTTTGTCATAACCGCCATTGTGTTGCGCCCAAGCCTTTTCGACAACCGCAGGCCATAATTCGCCGTTGTCGCCTTGTTTGGCGTAGGTCAAGTTGCCATTTTTATCTACGGGCAAAAGATTATTCACAGTCACATAAACGGGGAACGGTGCGCCCATGATCTTTTCATAAAACCTGACGGTATACGTGCCGTCTTTGTTGTCTTGAATGGCGTTCTCTAGCACATCAGGTTGCTTGTTGGCGATGCCGCCCAACGAGGCCAATAGAAAGCAATCACCGACAAGCCCTTGTCGAATATCGTTTAAATGAAAACTGTGTTCCTTTGTATCCGGGCTGGTTTTGAGCGGGCCATTAAAGGCTTTAAATGATGCTGCATGTGGGGTCGTCGTCAGCTTGCCCGACGCGATGCCCTCAGACTTTACCGTAACGCCTTTGCCGATGTCGGGTTGATGCGGGGTGATTGTGCCACCCATCAGCAAAACCCGCGCCGCGTCTTCTTCGGCTTGGCTAAATTGTTGGCTGATCGCCAGCGTTTGTTGCGCCGCCTGCGCCAATGCCTTGCCCAATCGTTTGAAGGCAGGCATGACATCGCCATTCATCTCGGCATAAAAAGTATTCGCCCCCCGACCTTGCCAATCGCCCGCCGATAATTTTTCTACACCATGTTTAATCGTATTTAATTGCTGGTCTAGCGCTTCGGCTTGTTGCTGAAAACACTGCGCAATTTCGGTCAGTTGGGCGTAATCTGCTTTTATTTTGGGTGCTGCCATGCTGCTCCTTTAACCAAAGACAACCAAAGATTCATGGTTTATTGCATCATCATACACGCCCAACTTCCCAATCACAAGCGGCAATATCCCGCCCACGCGGGAAAATAAACCCATTCTAGAGAGGAAAGTGTAAAGTGTAAAGTGTAAAGTGTAAAGTGCAAAGTGTAAAGTGCAAAGTGCAAAGTGTAAAGTGCAAAGTGTAAAGTGCAAAGTGCAAAGTGCAAAGTGTTTTTTACACTTTGCACTTTGCACTTTACACTTTGCACTTCTTCACTCCCTACCTCGCCGCCATCCGAATTGCCCCATCGAGGCGAATGACTTCGCCGTTGAGCATGACATTTTCGATGATGTGCTGGGCGAGAAAGGCATATTCGGCGGGTTGGCCGAGGCGCGGGGGGAATGGCACTTGTTTGCCGAGCGAATCACGCGCCTCTTGCGGCAGACCCGCCAACATCGGCGTGTCAAAAAGGCCGGGCGCAATTGTCATGACGCGAATACCATAACGCGCATATTCACGCGCAATCGGCAAGGTCATGCCCACCACGCCGCCCTTCGAGGCCGAGTAGGCCGCCTGCCCAATTTGCCCATCATAGGCCGCCACCGAAGCGGTGTTGATGATGACCCCGCGCTCGCCTTGGGCATTGGGCGTGTTATGGCTCATGGCCTGCCCAGCCAAGCGAATCATGTTAAAGGTGCCGATCAGGTTGATTTGGATGACGCGCACAAAACGGTCGAGCGGATGCGGCTCACCCTTGCGCAGCACCAAATCGGCGATGCCAATGCCGGCACAATTGGCAAGGCCATGCACGGCGCCAAACTCGGCCAGCGCAAATTGCACCGCCGCCTTGCCATCGGCATCGCTGGTCACATCGGTCTTGATGAATTTTGCGCCCGCAATTTCCTCGCGCGGCGGGTTGATATCGGCAATGACGATATTGCCGCCGTTTTGGCGAATCATGCTGGCAGTGGCGGCCCCAAGCCCCGAGCTGCCGCCGCTGATGATGAAGGTGTGATTTTGGATTTGCATAAAGTTGGGGCATTGTAAATGATGCAACACCCCCCACTGTAAAGACGCACCGGTGGCGCGTCTACGTTGTGGCAACCCCACGCCCCCGCCCCATTTCACCCATCAACCCGCCCCAAACCGCGCTGGGGGGCTGTGCCCCCCAGACCCCCCAGAGACAAGAGGCCCAGAGTTTCAGAAATCAGAGGCTTCAGCGCTCAGAGAGGTGGGGACAGCATCACCCGAAAACCGTGGTGGTAGCTGCGGACGTCAGTGACATTCCCGTAGCGATACGCGCACCGCGCATTCCAGCCACCGTTGTCGAACGCGCCACCGCGCAGCGAACGATACTCTTTTTTATCGTCATACCAATCCTCACACCATTCCCACACATTACCCACCATATCTTGCAAGCCATACGGGCTATCACCTTCAGGGCTATAACTTCCGACTGGCGCTAGGTTTTTAATATCAGAACCCTTGCCGTAATTCGCCCGTTGCGCATTCGGCTCGTTATTCCCCCAGGGATATTCACGCCCATCCGTGCCACGTGCGCCCTTCTCCCATTGCGGCTCACTCGGCAGGCCCACCTTCAGCTTGCTCACTTTGCTCGCCCAGGCGCAAAACGCCTGCGCCTCCGCCCAACTCACATTCACCGCCGGGTGGTTTAATTTGTCCGCCAAATTCCCATTCCAATAAGCATCGCCCTTATGCCCCGTCGCCTTGACAAAGGCCAAATACTGCGCCGTCGTCACCACCGTCTTGCCCAGCCAATATTCGGGCAAATTGAGCTTGCGCTTGTCATCGCCATACAAAAATTCACCAGCAGGGATGCACACAAATTCCATCGTGACCTCCGGCGCAAGCGTAAGCACATAACGATCCTTGTTCACCACCTTGGGGGTCACCACCGCCAACTCGATCAGTTTGGCCGTTAGCTCGGCCTCTAATTGCGCCACCCGCGCTTGGGCGGCTTGTAAATCGGCGCTCAATTGCTCACGGGCGCGTTTGGCTTCGCTCAATTCCGCCGTCAGCCGTTTGTGCTTGCCGATGGCCTCATCGCGTTCCTCACGCACATGCGCCAATTGGCCCTTCAGCTTGCCCACTTCCGCCGTCAACAGCCGCGCCTCGGCCTCGTGGTCAACCATCCCCATCGCCTTCAACAATTCGCGCAAACCCTCGTTATAGTGCTCGACATGACAATGAATGGCTTGCACCATCAACCAAGGATAGATATCAGTCAAATCACAATCGGCAATCATAAGCGGATAAATTCGCATTTGTTTATTCCGCTCACTTTTAAAAGCATATCCAGTCTCGAGTTTTACCCATTCAGATTGAGTTGCATTTTGCGAAGCCAAAAGCACAAAGTGGCCGCTCTCATCCAGCCCGCGCTTAATCGCATCCTCCCACGCCTCTAGCGGTTGAATACTGCCGGGCGTGATCCACACCCGCAGCCCGGCCCGCCGCAAATCGTCGGCCAGCCGATGTGCAATCTCGGCATCCTTGCTCGAATGGCTGATAAAGACCTGTTTCGCGTCACGCGGCTGCTTGCTCGGCTTGCTGATCGCCACCGTTTTTTTAATCTTTTCGGCATACAGCACAGGGCGGGCTTTTTGCACATTCGCCAGCAAATTGTCGATCACGCCATAGCGTTTGCAATACCCGATCAACTCCATGCTGATCTTGTCGCGGGTGTGGCCCGCGCCCTTCCAGTTTTGCATCATGTCGTGCCCTGCCGTGCCAAAACACAACACCTCTAGCTCTTCAGAGGTGAAGTGATCGCGGATGAAATTGAAGAGGGCAATCGAGAGGTCGTCGTTCATGCCAAAACTGCGCCATAATTTTATCACCGCACCGCCTATTGGGGTGTCGTTACCCCTTATTCATTAAGGCTGTCCAAAAGTCAGCATGCGCTTAACTCGTCATCTCCGCGAACGCGGAGATCCATAACGATGCAGGTAAAAAAATGCGGCAAACCAGTCAAACTACGCCTGTCTGGTTATAGATTCCCGCTTTCGCGGGAATGACGGGTTAAGCTGAGGCCTTAATTTAAGACGATTGTGCTTTTGCGAGAACAAGAAGGCGACTTTAGCACAGCCCAATTGCTTGCCGAAAAAACAGCCGATGATTTGTCTGGGGGCGATATGGACTATATCAAATGGGCCGGAGAGGCAAAAATATTAGAAGGCTTGAATGAAGAAATAGCAAAAGAGGCGCATATTGAAAACCATAATGCCACCTGATACACGCCTCATAAAATCTTGCGTAACTGATGTTACGCTCGATTTTATGAGCGCACCACAAAGCGCACAAAGAACTCAAAGTTAACAAAAGCATTTAGCTACAAATCTTTGAGTCCTTCGTGCACTTCGTGGTAAAAATTTGCCTTGTGTGTAATTGTGAGTAAGCTAACTCACAATCTCATGCACAGGCCGCTGCCAAGTGGCAAACTCACGCACAAACGCCACCACCTCAGCCGTCGCCGCCGCAATGATACGCTCGCCCTTGTCGGCGCTGCTATCAGCCGGGTAGCCCAAGGCCCCCACTGGGCTAGATTGGTCGAGCGTGCGGGCCACATGCACTCGCGTCGGCCCCAAATGATCGGGCGACCAAAAGCGTGAATCAAACGGCGTGCGCACGGTTTTAATCGCCTCACCACGCACCAAATCGGGGTGCAAGGCCATAATGGCGCTGGTTTCCCATTCACAGGCATGGAGCACGCTGTCTTGCTTCACCCCATCTAACGCCGCCACTTGTTTGCGAGCTAACTCAAACCAACTGACAAAGGTCAAAAATAAATCAGGCTTGTCTTTAAAATGGCGCAAATTCACCTCGTATAAGGCGGTTTGGCCCGGCACAATATTGCCGCCATGCGCATTGATGAGAAAAATCTTGCGGAAACCCGCGCCGATCAAACTCTCGATGATGTCAACCAACACATGCACATACGTGTCCCATTTCAGGCTAATCGTGCCAGTAAAGGCGCGGTGATGATCGGACGAGCCGAGATAGAGCAACGGCAAAAAGACCGCCTCGTCACCCAGTTCGGCCTCGGCGCGTTTTACAATCTCGCCACAAATCATGCTATCGGTCAGCATCGGCAAATGATGTCCGTGCTGTTCAAAAGCCCCAATCGGCACCACCGCCACTTTGTGGCTGTGTTTGGGCACTTCGGTCCAAGGTAAATGTCCTAACTGCATCTTTGTAAATTTAAAATTGAGAATGAAAAATGGAAAATTTGTTTTTGGTAAAGGTCAAGAGCGGCCTAAAATCGTCATTTCGAAATTCTTAGATACGCCCCAGAGAATTCGCGTCCAACAAGTTGTGGGAACTTATAACCTCTAAGTGTCATCCCTCGCTGCGCGTCGGGATGACGCATCAAATATATGCGCATATCTAAGTTTCTGAGCAACAAAGCGAGCAATGACAAGTGTTATGCCCAATGCCTACGCCATCTCGCCCGTGAATGAATTCACGGTCTAAAAATTTCAAACGCGCTAAAGCGCGTTCGCCGCACTCCGAATGCGTTTCAACGCATTTGTTTGTTTCAGACCGTGAATTCATTCACGGGCAGGCAAGCGCAAATTGGCGAAGGTATTGTTACACCAAATGATCCTTAACCAATTTTAAATTTTCCATTTTAAATTTTCAATTTCTACTGTCTCTCACCGGCGCAAGCTCGGCGCGGCGATGAAGCTCATTAAATTCGGGCGTGCCGTCATCGCGCCACACATGCAGCCGCACGCCGGGTTCTTGCAATGGCTGATTGCCATTGCGGAAATCCGTCCAACATTGCGGCATGGTGGTGTAATGCATCACTCTGCCGCCCTCCCACACCACCGACAAAATCTTGCGCGGGTAATCGATCCACCAATTGTCTTTGCTCACGCGATATTTGCGAATTGCGTCTTCGTCAATCTCGACCCCAAGGCCGGGCGCATCGGGAACCCGCACATAACCGCCCTTAATTTCGAGCGGCTGCGCCAAACAATCATCGCTGTAATTGTTGAGGCACGAGATGGCAGGCCACGTCGCCCAAGGCAACACCGCGCCCAAATGCGCCGCAAAGGCCGTCACCAAACCCACACCCACCAATTGCAGCCAAAATGGCTTATTAAACTCGCCTGCCGCCAAGCCCGCCCGCATGGTGGCGCTCACGCCGCCGCCCACCACAAAGCCATCCGTCGCCTCGCGCTGGGCAGCGTTACGCATGATTTCAGGTGAATAGTGCTGCGCCGTTGGGCGGGTGGTGTGCTGCCGCAAACGGCGATAACCCTCAACATCTCCACGTGGAATAGGTTCTTCGTAAATGGCGATACGCGGGTTCTTGTCCAACTCCGTCAGCACTGGCGCGGCATTGCCGACATCGCGCAACATCTCGTTCCAATCCATATCCAGCCGATAATTGACCGGCGTGACGCGGCTAATTTGCGCCACTTGCTCATACACGTCAAACCAAGGCCGCGCCTTAAACTTATGCGCCATATAGCCTTGGGCCAAGGCATCTTGGGCCTCGGCGGCCAACACTTCTGGCGGGGCCTTGGTGTTCCACCAACCAATCGTGCACCAATCGCGCACCTTGGGTTGCCCCAACAGCCGGTGCATCGGCACACCCAGTGCCTTGCCAACCACATCCCACAACGCCATTTGCAACCCAGCGCCAAGGGTGTCATCGTGCAAAAAGTCGGCAGGGTTACCGCCTTTTACCCGCGCGACGGCCTCGTCCGACACGCGCCCCCATGTGTAATGGGGCAAGGTCTCGCCATAGCCAACAAACCCCGCGTCAGTCACCACGCGCATAATCTCAACCACGCGCCATTGCCCCACCAACAATTCATTCCACGGGTGCACACGTGGCGTAAATGGCACATCGAGCGTGATCCGCTCGATCTCGGTAATTTTTAGTTTTGCTGTCATAAATCGATATCAAGTGAAGGCGACCTCCACCCTACGCTATACCAAACAAGGCTTAAAAATATCATTTTTGCCATGCCAACAATAAGCCAGCCAAAAAGCAACTTGCCCAATCACCGAACAAGACAGGTCACCGCCCCGTCTTTACAGTTCTATTCGGCACTTTCTCAATTTTCACCCTTGCTTGGTATATATCGTAGTTAATTTATGCATTATGTCAAAGCAAAACAGTTTCTTGAGGCGAAACACCCCAGCGATCAACTTAATCAGACACAAGGCTGTTCAAAAGTATCGTCCAGAGAATCTAATTTGGCTTCGTCATTCCCGCGAAAGCGGGAATCCATAACGATACAGGCTCAAAATATGACAACCCCGTCGAATTATGCCTATTAAGTTATAGATTCCCGCTTTCGCGGGAATGACGGTCTAAACATCACGTTCCCTTTTGTGAGCGTTGGTTAACTTGTGAACAGCCTTAAGGCATACGTCTTTGCAAATTTGACCTTGTCAAGTTACAATCCAAGCCTCAAATGACACTTTATCTTGGCTGCCCGGCATGGAGTTTAAAAACATGGGTGGGCAATTTTTTCCCCAGCGGCACAAAACAGCGTGATTATTTGGCCCAATACAGCCGCCGATTAAGCACGGTTGAAGGTAACACCACCTTTTATGCCTTGCCCGATGCCACCACCGTTGAGCGTTGGCGCGATGAAACACCCGACGGGTTTAAATTTTGCCTCAAAGTGCCACAAACCATCAGCCATCACAAACGCCTGCGCGATTGCGAAACCGAAACGACACAGTTTATCGACCGGCTGCAACGGCTGCGCGACCGTTGCGGCCCGGCGTTTTTGCAATTGCCACCCACATTTACTGGCCGAAATTTAGCGGCACTGGCGGCATTTTTGGCGGTGTGGCCGCGCCATTTGGCGCTGGCCGTTGAACCGCGTCATAGTGATTTTTTTGGCGGCCCAGCCGAAGCCGATTTTGATGCCTTGCTCAGCCAGCACAGCGCCGCCCGTTGCATTTTTGATACCACCGCGTTATTTAGCGTGCCCAAAACCTACAATGCAATGGTGCTCGATGCACAATCACGCAAACCACGCTTTCCAAAACGCAGCACCCGCACCGCCTCATTTGCCTTTGTGCGCTATGTCAGCCACCCCGATGTGCCATCCAACCAACCTTGGCTGCAACCTTGGGCCAAGCAGGTGGCCGATTGGCTAAACGCTGGCAGCGATGTGTATTTTTTCGGGCATCACCCCGATGACACCCACGCCCCCGCAGTTGTGCGTTTATTGCATACATATGTGCAGGCGCAAACCCCCATTTTGCCGCTGCCAACCCCAGATTTAGAAGACCACGAGGCGGGACAACAACAAGCGCTTTTTTAGTAAATTCTAATCGAAGCCTTTGTGCCACATATGGCATACTCATTGCCTATGAGCACGTTTGTCGATATTCGTCGTCGCCATATTGGGTTAATGCAAACCACGGTCAATACCTTGGGCAACATCTTAAGCCGTGTTTCGCAACAACAGGCGATTACGCTACGGGACCGTCAAGATGGCCCCAAAGGTTGGAGCATTTTAGAAGTCGTCTGTCACCTACGCGATTTTGATCTATTTTTTGTGCAACGGGCGCGTATGATGGTCGAGCAAGTTAACCCACAATTGCCCGCCTATGATCATGAGGCCTTGGCGATTGAACGCGCCTATAATCGTGAAAAGCTGGCCGATGCCTATTGGTCGCTGGCGCAATCACGCGAGAAATTTGTGGTGTTTTTTATGCGGCTGAATGAAGAAGATTGGGAACGCAGCGGTATTCACCCCGAACGTGGGCCATTCTCGATGCTCGATGCGCTGATACAGGTTGGGCATCATGATTGTGTGCATATCGAACAAATTACACGCATTTTGTCGCAGCGTTAAGTTGATTAATCTTGCTCAAAGGGCCGCCCCAAAGCCGCCGGGGCTGGGGTTTGCACGCTACGCAAGACCATACGCCGCAGGTTTTGCGGCAAAAATGCCAAAACGCGCTCTAGCCAGGTGCCCGAGGTTAACACCAACACCACAATCATCAACACAAATGGCAAAATAGGAAATACTTGCGTTGGGATAAATTCGATCACATTTTGAGCCTTACTCGACAGCGATTGCAAAATGCCAAACAAATAAGCCCCAAATGCCACTCGCAATGGGTTCCAGCCGCCAAAAATAACAATCGCTAGCGCAATCCAACCATAACCAGCCGTATGCCGATGCGTCCAGCCCGGTTTAACATCAAGCGAAAATGCAGCCCCGGCTAAACCCATCAATACCCCACCGATGATGGTGTAAATATAGCGCATCCGCACCACATCCACCCCACGCGCAAACGCCGCCGCCGGTTGCTCGCCAATCGCCCGCAATGTAAGACCGCTGCGGGTGCGATAAAAATACCACCATGTGAATATGATCAAGATATAACTGGCATAGACCAACAAATCGGCCTCAAAAAATATCGGGCCAATTACCGGAATGTCTTTTAGTAAAGGAATCGCCAAATGTGGCACCGATGGCCCTTCGACCAACACCACCGGCGCACCCAAAAATGAAGATAGATCAGCGCCCAATAATGCCAAAACAAACCCAATGGCAATTTGCGATTGCCGCAGCGTAATGGCCCCAAACGCCACAATCAAAGCGATAATTGCCCCGATCAGGCCTGCCGCCAACAGCCCCACCAAAACACTATCGGTGGCGCGGGCCGCCGCAAAACCGGTCATCGCCGCCAGCAAAATGGTGCCATCTGCCGACAAATTAATCACACCTGCCCGCTCGGTAATGGTTTCGCCAATACACGCAAAAATGAGCGGTGTTGCGCTAGCAATGGCAATAGCCAATAATTGAATGAGTTCTGAAAATTCCATGAGTGAAAGATTATATACGTTTAATGTTGCAATGGGTGCATTTTTTTCTGGGGGCAAATAAAACGTTAGCATTTTTATTTCGGCTTAGATTTGCGTATGCCTGCCCGTGAATTTCACGGGCTGATAAATTCAAACGTGCTGAAGCACGTTCGCCGCAGTCTTAATGCGTTTTAACGCATTTGTTTCATTCAGACCGTGAATTTATTCACGGGCAGGCAGGCACAAATGATGTCAGAAGCATGGTTTTGACGATAATATTGACAAATAAGGTTATGGTTTCGTCCTATTAAAGAGCTGTCGAATGAGGTTTCGCTTTTGTAGAGATTTTAAGCCTTATTTCGGTGCGTATGCAGCCTCCAATAAAGTTGCCCTAAAAAAAATACACCCGTTGCAATATTTAGTAAAAGCCAAGGGAATGCCGATCTCACTATCTCTCACCCAGCGACGCTGGGTGAGAGATAGTGAGATCGGGGAAAACAATATTTCTATGCTTTTTAGCACAATTAAGATTGGCAAAAGCCCCCAAAGCCGCTGGGTATAATCCGTTTTATCCCATTTTTAATGTAGTGTCAAAATTGCAAACGCCTCCACAATCGGCCCCACCACCACTCATTGCACCTGAAATAACCTCACAAAGTGCAAATAATGACGAGATCGTGATCGACTTCGGCAAAATTTTCTTAACCCTCACCCGCTTCTGGCGGTTTTTGTTGGCCTGCGCCCTGCTCGGAGGGTTATTGGGGTTTATTTACACCCGCTTATTTCCCACTCCATATGAGGCCGTTGCGACCATCGCCATCGTTAAAACCCGCACCGATATCGAATTTGACCCCAAATTTAAAACAGTTTCACAAGATAGTTTGGGCGGGGGCGGGCAATCGAACTTAGATAGCCGACGCGCATCGTTGGTTGGGCTGGTGCAAAATGGGCTAATTGCGCAAGCAGTGGTCAATAAACTAAACGACAAATTAGACATTGCAGACCGCAATCCCGCCAAACTCATTCAAAAAATTAAAAGCGAGGCCCCTACCCGCTCCGATTTAGTGTCGATCAAAGTTCAAGATCAAAACCCAGAGCTGGCCGCCGCCATTGCAAACGCTTGGGCGCTTGAATATGAGCAATATGTCAACTCAATTTATGGCGGTGCGCCCGTTGATCTTTCGCAAACGATCAAAACCGAATATCAACGCGCCGTGCAAGAATATGAGGCGGCCCAAACGGCTTACGAAAAATTTATCGTCAATAGTAAATATGACGAATATTATCGCGTCATCAGCGAAACCCAGCAAACGCTCGACGCGCTGCAACGCAGCCGCCAAACCGCGCTCTTGGCCTCGCTCGAATCTGAGCAAAAATGGCGACAATCGGTACTCGATGCCTACCGCGATGCGCAAGCCCAAAACCGCGTGATCGCTTTTGTCAATGAGCAAGAAGGCAAACGCGCCGTCATTCACGAACAGACACAATCGCAGCTTAAATTGCTAAACACCTATTCAGCCGCCCGCATTCGCAATATTGACTTGCTCAATCAGGCGCGAGGCATGAGACAACAAGTGAACGCTGGCGGCGATGCCGCCGCCGCTACCAACTATTTTGCCCTGCTTAGCATCAAAGCCCAAGTATATGGGGCCAATTTGCCATCAATTCAGTTTGCAACCGTGCCAATTAGCACAGCCGTTGCGCAACTTAATGATATCGATGCACTGATTACCACCATTACCGCCCAAATCGCCAATTATGAACGACTAATCAAAGAAATCTCGGTGGCATTGAGCAATGGCGATTATGTCAGCAGCAATGTGACAAATACCACCATTGCACTCACCAATTCATACGCTAGCCTCTTTGAATTGGGTGAAACAGCCAAATTAAGCAGCGGCATTCCGACAACCAACGCGCTGGCCTTAGCCTCGATCGAGCAAACCAAGGCCTTGGCCCAATTGCGCAACTCATTGGTCACCGGCAGCGTGGTAGCCGATGAATCTATTTTGAACCTGCTAAACACCATGCGCGAAAACCAAGCCAAATTAGAACAAGAATTGGCCGCCCGTTCTAAGTTAATTCAAACCCGCGATGTCGCACGCGATACGTATACTACCCTCTCGCGCAAATTGGCCGAAGTATCAATTGCAGCCGCTGTCAGCAATACTGAAGTTAGATTCGCCGCCCCAGCACTCTCGCCTGTCAGTCGCGTCAGCACCCAAAGCAACTATCCCATCATTACAACATTCATCGGCTTACTTATCGGGGGTATTTTGATCCTTATCTTACGTTTTAAACACGATCCACTCCTTAAAATTTCTTGACATTGCAGTGCAGAGATAGGTCTTTGGGCTTAATAAAGACGATATGTCCAAGAACATATCACGATTACACTATCTTTAAGGTAAAATTGGAAATTATCATAGTTAGACAATACAGATTCACTGGAATTTATTACAACGGCAGGCAACCGCAATATGGAACTTAATCGCCCTCTCACCGCACGTATTCGTATTCCACAGCCCCGCAAAAAATGGATAGAGCGTGCACGCTGTATCCGGGCATTGGAAACGTCAATGGATTACCGCTTAACATTGATCACGGCACCCGCAGGTTATGGCAAAACTGGGGTGTTATCGCAATTTGTTCAGCATGGGGGCCAAACATTTGCGTGGGTTACGCTTAGCGAAGACGAATTAGACGTCCAAGCGTTTAGCCGTGCCATCATTGTTTCGATCTCACAGCATTTCCCAAAATGCCGTGCTGCAAGTTCGTTTCAAGGCGATGCACTTACCTTGGCGGCAGCATTGGCGGATGAATTCTTACTCAGCATCCCAGCGCAACAACAAGTTTGTATCATCCTTGATGACTTTCATGTGGTTGAGCCATCTCAGGCGATTATCGATTTGCTTAATCGGCTTATTCTGTTGCTGCCCGACAATGTGCGTTTGGTGCTATCGGGGCGCGTGCTGCCCCAATTACAATTGGCGCAACTCATCGCCGAACAACAAGTCAGCTCAATCGGCATTGGGGTATTAAAGCTCGATATCGAAGAAACCCGCCGCCTGCTCGCCACCATCAGCGAAACATCATCAGTGATTATCGACGATGCGAGCCTCAAACGCCTATATGCCGAAACCGAAGGTTGGCTGGTCGGCATCATCATGCAAAGCCAAGTCAATGCCATGCGTGACCAAGGGGGTGGCAATGACATGCGATCAGACAGCTTGCTCAATGATTATCTAAGCCAACAGGTATTAAACAAACAACCTGCCGAGATTCGCCAAACACTATTACGGTCTAGTGTATTTGCTGAGATCACATCCAACCAATTTTCAACATTCTCAGATAGCGGTGACGGCGCAAAAGTGGCAAAGCTCATGGCTGAAGTTGAGCGTCGCAACTTATTTATCCAGCGCCCACCCAATACCGACCCACGCCAAGTGGCTTATCGTTATCAGCCTCAGTTCCGCGCATTTTTACAAAATCAGTTCAAGCTCGAAGAACCAGCTAAATATGATGAACTGCGTGCAAGCTATAACCTCAACGAACCACATCTAACCCCTGCGCCACAATCACCCGCCCCAACCAATCAAGAAGAACGCCAAAGCCCACAATCCACAACGAACCCACCCGGCAAAATTACCATTCCTGACTCATCCCTACCGGTGCAAATTTATGGATTTGGTCGCGGCAAAGTGTTAGTTGGCGGCGAGTCAGTCACCACCCAAAAATGGGGCTGGAACATCCCACGCGAATTGATGTATTTCATGCTCAACTCGCGCCAATCCACCCGTGAACGCATCGGCAGCATTTTTTGGCCCGATGCCAACACCGCCACCATGCAACGTGGTTTCCATAACGCCAAATTAACCATTCGCAATGTCTTGGGCACGGTTCCATTCACCTATTTCGATGGTGTTTATTCGGTCAACCCACAACTCAAATATTATTACGATGTCGATGAATTTGAGCGACTGATGCGCGAATCGCAAAAAGCCGAACCGCGCCAAGTGTTGCAATTCTTGCTCAAAGCCGCCGAGGTTTATACCGACGACTTTTTAGTTGAATCGACGATGGAATGGGCTGTGCGCACCCGCCGCCGTTTGCACGAGAAATTCCAAGCCTGCTGTTTAGATGCTTCTGCCGTTGCCATGAAGACCAACGAAGAAGATGCGGTAGTGCGTTTGATTGAACGCGCCTTTTATATGGATGTGCTAAACGAAGACGTGGCCCGCATGTTGATGATGTTAAACGCCCGCATGGGCAAACGCTTGGCCGCCATCGAAATCTACAACCAATTGGTTTCGGGGCTAAAACGTGATTTGAATGTCGCGCCCGACCAACGCACCGAGCAATTAATTCAGATCATTCGATCAGAGCAAGCCGTTGTTTACGCATCATAAATAAAATTCTAAAACTGAGGAAGTGCCAAACCCGCTATTGTTCTTCAATCTACGCTTTAAGAACAATAGCGGGTTTGGCGAAAACGCCTCGGAATACCTTCTTCAATCACAAATTCTCCCCACGAATTTGAAATTCGTGGGGAGAATTCGTTATAGGCATGATATTATTGACAAACCCATTTACTGGTATAACTAGGGCAATAATTTTTGAATGAGCGACCTCAGACCCCCCCCACTCCCCTCTGACCTTTACGACGAACAATATTTTTTAACTGCCTGCGAAGGCTATCAAGAATACCTTGATACTGAAGGCGCAGATTTATCGCGCCGATTACGGCAGGCATTTGAATACGCAAGTGTGCGCCCCGGCATGTGTGTGCTAGACCTAGGCTGTGGGCGTGGTGAAATTGTGCGCCATGTTGCCCGTTTGGGCGCTGCCTGTTTCGGGGTCGATTACTCTCGCGCTGCGCTCTCGCTTTCGCAACAAGCGCTAAAAGATGAGGCCGGTATTCACGGCGTTGGCCGCAGCGATGCAAAATTTTTGCCCTTCCCAACCAACGCCTTCGACCGCGTGCTTATTTTTGATGTGGTCGAACATTTGCACCCGTGGGAACTAAAAGCCTGCCTAGATGAGGCTTATCGCGTACTCAAAGTGGGCGGGCAAATTATTGTGCATACCGCCCCAAACCGCTGGTATGACGCCTATGCCTACCCTTGGGTGCGCCGTATGCGCATTTTAATGGGCCAAGGCGATAAATACCCCGCCAACCCACGTGCGCTAAATGTTGAAATTAACACCGAGGTGCATGTAAACGAACAAGATTTATGGCGCATGAGAAAAGTGTTGCGTCAATCAAATTTTTCGCCCGTCAAAGTATGGCTCGACACCCCGCCCCAAAACCGCAACGAAAATGGGGCCATGTCGCTCATGCGACATATTGCTTTTAAGTGGGCACCCTTCTCATGGTTTTTCCAGCGCGAAGTATTTGCGGTCGGCACAAAAGCTCGCTAGCGTGAGCCAAGATGCGCGTCCCCAGACGCGCACTAAGCACGATCCTATTCACAAAAAGCCCGCTGATTTTGTAGAATCAGCGGGCTTTTTTAAGCGATCATATTCATTATGGGCGCGGTGTGCCTGCGCGAGGGGTACCCGGCGCACGCGGTGTGCCATTTTGTTGATTAGGATTATTGGGGCGCACCGGTGCTTCGGCAGGGCTAGCCCCAGCCGGTGCAGCAACAGTAATCGCTGCGCCAAAATCATACATACGGGCGCTGGTTTGAATTTCGATGGCTTGATCGGCGCGTTGGGCCGAAGTTAAGGCAAAATTGGCCTCATACTTGCGCACAAAATTATCCTCGCAAGCCCACAATTTATAACTGCCCGATTTAATCGTCAATTGATTGCGACCGGCGTTTTGACCACCGCCCTGCCCTTGGCCAGCGCCAGCTTGACCCTGACCACCGGCTGGGCCACCGCCGCCCGGGCCACCAAAGCCCCCTTGCCCAAAACCGCCTTGAGTGCTCTCATAAATTCGCTGCAATGCCGCCGCATCGGCTTCATAAATATCACAGCGCTTGCCTTCAATCGTTTCGCTACCGGCTTTCTTAAAATCGGCTGGTTCTAACACCCGCTTGCCGTCACGCGCAAATAGCCCATCGGCTGGGTTCCGTTGGGTACGCTCAGCCGTCAATTCATACCATTTGGCTTCGATTGCGCCCATATTTGGGTTGGGGCCTTTAACAAAGCTTTTGCCATCGACAAAAATAAATTCTTGCCCAGCGTTGCCACCCGCACCGCCGCCAAACCCACCCTGTGTGGTCACATGCGCATTACGGCCATTCACTTCGCCAATGCTTTTTGTGGTGCGGTCACCTTGAGGGGCAGCGGCTTGTGGCGTTGCTTGCCCACCTTGGCCCGGCCCGCCAAAATTGCCTTTGGTGGTCGTGCTAGTTTCATAACGAAATGGCGTTTTAATCGCCACCATATTGTCTAACGCCGTTAATAATGCGGCACTCCCCCCAGCGCCAGCGGCTGGGGCGCTGCTGCTGGGCGAATTACCCGCTGGAGCGGCATTGCCGCCACAACCCACCAAAACCAATGTGCTGGCTGCGATCAAGCTCACTATTTTTAAAGTTGTCATTGCTGTTAGTCTATCGCGGTTAACTACATTTGACAATCTTTAAAGCCCCAGCCACATCACAATTTTCAAAAATTTTACGGGCACAACACCACATGAATATATTTCGGGCCGTGCACTCCCACCGTCAAAGTCATTTCAATATCGGCGGTGCGGCTGGGGCCACTGATAAACACTAAATTGCTGGCATCTTGGGTTACGGCGGGGTGCGCGGCAAAAAATGCCGCCATCGTTGGGTAAAGCCGATTGATCGGCAATAAAGCAATGTGCGTCATCGGCAGCAACGAAGCCAAGCGCGGGCGAGTTGGGCTGCTGATCATAGCCAGCGTGCCGGTATCGGCCAAACCCGCCGAAGCACCAGTTAAGCCCACCCGCAACGCACCCAACGCCGCCAATTTTTGCTTGCGCCCGATATCATCATTAGGGATGCGATGATCGGCGCGGCGAATACCGGCCTTATGCAAGGCATAGGGCAACCCAGCCAACGGCAATTCAGCGTCATCCCACGCCAAAATGTCATTGCCGCCCAATTCTTGAATCAGGTCTACCACCAAATCCACCGCCGCAAAATCGTTGGCGGGTCGGTGAATTTTGGCACCGACGGTTTCCATATCGCGCTGAAAACTTTGGCTCATGGCGGCATAATCGCGGCTGGGCGCGGCTTCGCGGGGTGGGATGCTGGCGCGGGCCATCGGCAACACACTGGTTTTTAGGCTACTGCGAATACGATCAAGGACAATTTGTCGAGAGTCTTGCATGGGTAAATGGGTAAATGGGTAAGTGAGTGAAGGCGCTCACTTATTTTCTGTTTTTAAATTGTTCACTAAATGACTTAGCCGCAAAAGGCGGGAAATCACGATGCTCGGTCCAGCCTGAAAGCGGTGGTGGCAATTTATTGAGCCAACCACCATTGCCCTGCATTTTTGCCAACATACGTGCGCCAAAACCCGAGGCTTTAATCGCAAATTTAAACAAGGCTGGCTTGGTCGCCACAAAGCGATACATCGGCAAGCCCATTTTTACCCATGCTGGGGCCAAGCCCTTTTCATGTCCTTCCTCGCGCAATTTCAGCAACATCCGCGGGATGTCGATACGCACGGGGCAAACCTCTTTACATGCGCCACACAAACTGCTGGCATGGGGCAATTCGGCCCAAGGGCCAATGCCGCGCAAACCCGGTGTAAGCACCGCCCCCACTGGCCCCGGGTAAACGCTGCCATAGGCATGACCGCCAATTTGCTGATAGACAGGACAAGCATTTAAGCAGGCCCCGCAGCGAATGCAATACAAAATTTCGGCCAACTCAGTGCCAAGCACTTTGCTGCGCCCATTGTCTACAATGACAACGTGCAGCGCATCCGGCCCGTCGGCCTCGCCAGTCGTTTGCGATTTACGACGCGGGCCGGTGAGCAAATTGGTATAAACCGACAACTTCTGCCCTGTTGCAGACCGCGCCAACACTTGCAACATTACGCTCAAATCATCCAGCGTCGGCACAATGCGCTCAATCCCCATCAAGGCCACATGCACCCGCGGTGCGGTGCTGGTCAATCGTCCATTGCCTTCATTTTCAACCAACGCAATGGTTCCGGTCTCGGCCACGCCAAAATTGACCCCGGTGATGCCCATATCGGCCACCAAAAACTCTTGGCGCAATTTTTCGCGCACATGCCCCACGATCACGGCTGGGTCGTGCGAAAGTGGAATCTTCAGCTTGTCGTGCAACAAATCGCCCACCTGTTCGCGGGTGTAGTGAATGGCAGGCGCAATAATGTGCGAGGGCATTTCGCCAGCTTCTTGCACAATCCGCTCGCCAAGATCGCTTTCCCAAACAGTAACGCCCATTTCCTCAAATTCATGGTTCAGATGCATCTCCTCGCTGACCATGCTTTTGCCCTTCACGACTGTTTTTATATCATACTGTTTCGCCAGTTCCAACACAATGCGGTTGGCATCGGCGGCATCATCGGCAAAATGCACATGCCCGCCCATTTTCTCGACATTGGCGGCAAATTGCTCTAAATAATCGGCCAATTTGCTGATGGTATGGGCGCGAATGAGGCGAGCGCGGTCACGCACCCCATCGGCATCGGGCAAACTCGCCAAGGCATTGAGGCGCAATCCGCCCAATTTTGAGGTTGTGCGTGTCAAGGCCACTTTCAATTGCTCATTGTTTAGGGCATCTTCAACACGGTCATAAAAAGTAACGTTACTCATCTATAAAGTGGAAAGTGCAAAGTGGAAAGTGCAAAGTGCAAAGTAGAAAGTAGAAAGTGGAAGTGCTATCTTTTTACTTTGCACTTTCCACTTTGCACTTTCACTTTTGCGCTAAAATTTCAGCTAAGTGTTTGGTTTCGATGGCTGCGCCGCGACGATGAAGGCCGCCGCCCATGTGCAGCAAGCAACTGACATCGCACCCCACCACCGTGCTGGCGCCGGTCGCTTCAATGTTGTCGAGCTTGCGGTTGAGCATTGCGCCCGAAATATCGCTCATTTTGACGGCAAACAACCCACCAAAGCCACAACATTCGGTTGCGCCATTCATTTCAAGCATTTCTACACCAGCCGTCTCGTTTAGCAGCTTTTTGGGGGCCTCGGTTACTTTTAACCCACGCAATAAATGGCATGATGGATGATAGGTCACTTTTTGGCTGGCAGTTGCGGTTTTACTGGCGCTTAATGCCACATCACCAATTTGGGTGACGCCCAATACATCGACCAAAAATTGTGAGAATTCGTAAGTGCGGGCGGCAATTTGCTCGGCCAAGGGGCCATAATGCGCATCGGCGGCTAAGATCGCTGGGTAATGATGCACCAACATGTCGGCACACGACCCCGATGGCGTGACGATGGGCGAAGCCGAGCGCGATAGCACATCTAACGTATGCCGCGCCATTGCACGGGCATCGGGTACAGCGCCAGCGTTAAATGCCGGTTGCCCACAACAAGTCTGATCCGTCGCAAATTCAATTTGCACGCCCAACCGTTCCAACACCGTCACTACGGCCATCCCGACTTCAGGTTTAATGGCTTCGATCATACAAGTGACAAATAATTGAACCGATTTGGGTTTTTCGGCAGGTTTTGCCGATGCGTGAGAGGATGCCTGCGCCATAATATACTTCTACTGGCAATTCTACATCTAATATAGCTATCCAGAAAATCTTTTCCAAAGGTTTTCGCCGATTTGAGCATAGGTTCTTTTAATATGACATTGTTAAGAGATCGCATTTTTGAAAAAGATACATTGCCAATAAAATCAAATACAGCGGTACAATCATCATAATTTATTTCAGGAGCAGTAACATGTTAAAAATTGGAGTCATCGTCGGGCGAGAATGGTCTTGGCCGCCCGCATTTATTGAAGAAGTAAACAAACGCAACGACGGCGTTATCGCCGAATATGTCAAATTGGGCGGCACCCGCATGGATGAACCATGCCCCTATGCCGTAATCATCGATCGTATTTCGCATGAGGTTCCCTACTATCGCAGTTACCTCAAAACGGCCATGTTACAAGGCACGCATGTCATCAATAACCCATTTATGTGGACAGCCGATGACAAATTTTTCGAATCGATGCTCGCCACCAAGCTTGGCGTAGCCCACCCCAAAACCATCGCGTTGCCAAACAAAGATTATGTGCCCGGTATTGTGCATTCAGAAAGCCTACGTAATCTCAGCTATCCCATTCCTTGGCGCGAACACATCGAATATTTGGGCGGCTTCCCTGTCATTCTAAAAGATGCGCACGGCGGCGGCTGGAAAAACGTAGCCGTGTGCCACAATTATGATGATTTGTGGGCGCGTTATAACGAAAGTGGGTTGCTCACGATGGTGCTACAAGAATTTATCAAATGGGATGCCTATTTGCGCTGTATGTGTCTCGGCCAAGAAGAAATTTATGTGGCGCGTTATGACCCCAACGCCCGCAAATATTTGGCGCATGACCTCTCGCCCGAAATGCATGAGCGCGTGGTCAAAGATTCATTGACCTTGGTAAAGGCGCTGGGCTACGACATGAACACCATCGAGTGGGCCATTCGTGACGGCATTCCCTATGCCATCGACTTCATGAACCCCGCCCCCGATATGGATATCAACTCAACCGGCTATGCTTACCATCGCTGGTGTGTCGAGCATATGGCCGATATGTGCATCCGCCTCGCCAAAAACCCTCAACCACAACAAGCGCCCTATCGCATTTAATAAAAAGTTGATCTACATTAAGAGGTTTGCCGATTTCACTATAGCGGCCCCAACTTTGTTGGGGCCGCTATAGTGAAATCGGCCTATTTATCTTCTGGCTCTGATACATAATTATGAATCTTACGAAAGCCATCGAGCATTATCACAGCTTGCTTACACCCGATATTGCGGCTGAATCACAAGCGCAAATGGAAGAAATTCAGCACAAAGGCGGCATGTTTTTCGGCACACGCCCTTTATGCTCAGTATTGCGCCCACGCTTTTTAAGCACCGCACAATATCACTTTTTGCAGCAAGCTTTGGCCACCATGATGCCCGCCTTCAACAAGGCCACCCACGCCGCACTACATCATGATGCCATTCGGCAACAATTGCGGCTGGTCGATTGGGAAGAAAAGCTCATTCATTTTGATCATGGCTACGCCGCAGCCTCGCCTTTGGGCCGCATGGATGAATTTTATATGCCCAATATGCAAGACGACAGTCTTGGAAGTTTGGCCATGACCGAATATAACGCCGAAGTGCCCGCCGCACCGGCCTATAACGCCTTGCTCACTGAGATGTTTAGCCTCATGCCCATCATGCGCGAATTTGAGAAAACGTATGAAGTGCGCCCGCTCCATGCGCGACATCACACGCTCAATGTGCTGCAAGATTGCTATAACCAATGGCTTGGCGGCAGCAATGCCAGCAATTTGGCCGCCAAGCCGCGCATCGGCATCCTCGATTGGAAAGAAGTGCCAACCTATAGCGAATTTGTCATGTTCCGCGATTTTTTCATTCAGCATGGCTATGAATGTGAAATTTGCGACCCGCGTGAAGTGACCTACGAAAATGGCAAATTGCTCACACCCAGCGGCTTTCACATCACCCTTATTTACAAACGGGTATTGTGGAGCGAATGGGTTGAACGCGGGGGACTCGATCAACCCTCAATTCAGGCGGTGCTTGATCGCAATGTATGCGTGGTCAATCCACCGCGATGCAAACTCATGCACAAAAAAGCCAGCTTTGCCGTGCTGAGTGATGAACAAAACGCCCACTTATTCAGCGCCGCCGAATTACGTGCCATTCACAGCTATATCCCTTGGACCCGCGTGGTAGAAGAGCGCCGCACCCAAGTGATGGGCAAAGACATTGACCTCGTGCCGTATATTTCGGCCAACAAAGATCAATTGGTGCTAAAACCCAATGATGACTACGGTGGCAAAGGGGTCATTTTGGGCTGGACGGTTGACCAAAGCACATGGGACGGCATGTTGCAAGATTACCTAAAAGAGCCAGCCATTGTGCAGCATCGCGTGCCTGTGCCCAGCGAGCCATACCCCAGCTATGCCGATGGCAAACTTTATGTCATTGATCGTATGCTCGACACCGACCCCTATTTGTTTTATGGCACACACATGTCGGGCTGTCTCACCCGTCTCTCGACAGCGGCCTTGCTTAATGTCACCTCTGGTGGCGGCAGCACTGTGCCCACCGTGATTGTCGAAGAACGCTAGAATTAATGGTTAATGGTTAATGGTTAATGATTCATTGCTCATTAACCATTAACCATTAACCATTAACCATTAACCATTGACCATTAACCATTAACCATTAACCATTAACCATTGACCATTAACCATTAACCATTAACCATTAACCATTAACCATTAACCATTAATCATTGACCATTGACCATTAACCATTAACCATTAACCATTAATCATTAACCATTAACCATTAACCACTAATTCGTCGCCCACTTTTAGCACACCAGTTTGGGTGCCAAGGGCAATGAGGTTTTGGCCAAACATTACATCGCTGTTTTGCAAGCGATATTTGGCGAGTGTAGCAGTGGGTTCTTTGCCAGTGGCGATGCCAGTAGATTGATCAATCGTCGGCACAGCACAACGCGCACAGGGTTTTACATTGCCAAAACGCATCCCGCCCGATTCCAGCTTGCCAATTTGCAAATCCTTCCAGCCATCATCGGCATAAGGCTGGTCAGGGTCGCCGTCAATCACAATATTCGGGCGAAAACGATCCATCGGCAATGGCCCAATCCCGGCGGGCAACCGTGAATTGAGGTCAGCCAATGCTGCCTCTGACGCTAATAAATACGGGTAACCATCAGCAAAGCCAACTTGGTCACCAGCCTGACGTGCAAATAGTGGGTTCACAGCCCGCACATGCCCATCAGCCATGCGCACCAAACGCACTTTTGCGCCTAAAAAGTCACTCAGCCATTGCGCAAACAAGTCACCTTGATCAACTGCCTCACACGTGCTGCGCCACACCACCACCTTATATTTTTGTCCATGATCCCCCACCTCAGCACTCAAGGGCTGCATCTCGGGGGCAGTCAACGTCAGCGTGTCTTCAAACATCGTCGGCGCAATGAGCGCCATGCGCGGCAAAACACGCTGTGTCAAAAATTTTCCATCGCTGTCTACCAACATCATACTGCGGTCGTGTTCAATACCGCGCACGTTACATGGTGCGTGGGTTAAATGCGTGCCCTTGCACGATTTGATCGGGTAGGTAATTAGGTCTGTGATTTTCATGCGAACTTGTTTACTCTGACTTAGATGGCGACAACCATTGCCGCGCTTGATCAACTGAAGCAAAATCAAGCAACGCCTCGCCAAACTCGGTGAGGCGATCAATGCTCAGTTGTCGCAGTTGCAATGCAATATCTAGCGGCAAATTGCCAAACCGCCGTTGAAACAAACGGGTTGCTATTTCGATCAAACCCGCCTGCTTACCCTCTAGCAAACCAACCTGCTTGCCCTCTAGCAAACCAACTTGCTTGCCCTCTAACAAACCAACTTGCTTGCCATGAATTTCCCCTTCCAAGAAAAGTTGTTGTGCTATTGTCATTGCACCCTCCTGAGCTTGCTTATCGATAAATTCTTCTTGAATCGTTTGTTCAAATTGATCACGCGACAATTGTGTCGCGCTTGTCATGACGTATCGTAGCACAATTTGCATATAACGCAACATTTTTTCACGCGGCAGCCCGCGCAACCGCCGCAAAATACGCCCCAATTGCAGTTGCATTTCGTCATCAAAAATATACTTCATCGTGCCCAAAGCCGCATTCACCAATCCGGCCTCGGTCAGTTTATCGTCATCAAGCAGATTCAAATCAAACAAATGATATTCAAACTGTGGCACGTAACGTGCAAACGGATGCAATTCTGCGAGGCGAAACAACTGTGCAAAATGTTGGGCAACATGCCATTTGCGTTTGCCATGATAAACCACCATCGGAAACACCACCGGCAATGTCTTTTCGTCTTGTTTACGTGCATTCTCCCAAACCTGCAATTCATAGCGCAACAATTGCAGCAACACCCATTTATCAGGGTAGCTTTTGTGCTCTAACAAAAGACAAATATAGGCAGTATCACCCCGCTTAAGATTCACTTTAAACGCCAAATCGGCAAAATGTTGGCGTAAATCTTCGTCAATAAAACTGGTATCAAATTGTTCAAGCGTATCAAGATCAAGCAAAGCCACCAAATCCGACGGCGCATGTGCTTGAATCAATTCCCGCGCATTAGCTGGGTCAGCAAAAATTTCCTTAAAAAAAGCATCGTGTGGATGATGCGGCAAAGATGACGTGGGTGACGGCATAGCATTAGTATAAGCCGCAAATACGGCTACGGCGCCACCGTGATTTTGCCAATCACCAAACGATTGTCATAAACCGGCGAAGTGCTGCGAATGGGCAAGCGCTGCCCAGTATTCGCGTCATACATGCCGACCAACACGGCATATTCACCCGGCGGCGTGCCCGGCTTGAGCCACACGGCACGTGGGTCAACCACCGGCTGACCTTGCGCCCACTGGCTGGTGGGCCGATAACCGGCTGCGGGTTCGGCATCATTTTGCGCCACCGGCGGCCCATCGACCGGCCCGATATGCACAAATACTTTGTAATTGCTACTTAACGGCTGGGCCGCGTGCCATTGTAAAGTCAGCGGCACAAGTGCCCCAACTTTGTAAACCATTGGTTCAAACTGAGCCACATCCAACACAATCTGCGCTTGAGCGCCCAACGCCGCCGAAATAGCCACACTGGGTAACGTATTTTGCCGCGTCGCATATTGCGCCAAACGAATATTGCCGATCCATTCATCACCGGCTTTATTGGCATAAAGCCCCAGCGCCTGCTCATACCAACCATTGGGGTCAGCCTCACGCTCGGCAAAATAAAGCACAAACAAGCGTTTGTAACGCTGGGTCAATTGCTGCACCTCAGCCGTTACAGCCGCCTCTGAATTGGGCCGATAGCTGAGTGGGATAGGTGGCGCAATTTCACGTTCGGGCTTGTGATAATAGGTAAACACCTCCCACTGATTCGGCGCGTTGAATAACACGGCATCGCCGGGCTGCGCCAACGATTGCACCAGCCGCGCAATGCCACGATAATCATCGCGGGCGTAGGCGGGGTTGAAATATAAGTTGCGCAACGATGGGTAAAACAACAAACCCAGACCAAAAATAAAACACAGATTAAGGATTAAGGATTGAGGATTGGGGGTGCGCCTGAACAATCTAAAATCTAAAATCCAAAATCCAAAATTCTCTGCACCTTTGGCGACCAACAAGCCCAGCGGCGGGACACACACCAGCAGAAATTTGAGGTAGGCATCGCGGTAAAGGTTGAAAACGAAAAGCAAGGCGACGGGCACAACCAGCAAGAGCAGCAAAATGAACGCGGCATAAGGCTGCGAGCCATGCCGCGACCTCGGCCACAGCCCAAGCAGCGCCAAAACACCGACAATCGCCATCGCCCATGTGCTATCGCCCAGCGGCAGGGTGCGCCCCACTACCAGCCAACGCGCCACATCGAGCAAGGCGGTGCGCAAGACATAATCTTGAGCCGCCACTGACCAGCCTAACACTTGGCGAAAGGCAATCGGCAACCAAGGCGTGTAGGCCGCAATCGCCAACCCATTCACCAACGCATAGATTGCCAACGGCTGCAAAATTTGCCCCATGCGGTCAAATTTGCGCGAGTGCATATAGCCGTAATACCACACGAACACGCCCAAGCCTTGCGCAATCATGGCGAAGGGGTAGGCATATTGGGTATATAACCCCGCGATGGTGGCAACGAGGTAAATCAGCCAACGCCGCCATTCAGCAAAAAAAGGCTGTGACGGCGAGGCATAACCTGAGCCATGCCAAACAGCGGGGGCTAAAGCGGCCTGTTGCATACGGCCCAGCGCCGAAAATAAGGCCCATGCGGCGGTGCTGGCGCACAAAGCCAATGGCGCATACATACGGGCTTCTTGGCTGTAATACACCGCAAAGGGCGATATCGCCACAAAAAATGCCCCCAGCCACCCCACCCCGCGCCCAACCAAGCTACGGCCCAAGGCGAATGTGCTGAGCACGGTCAATACACCGCACAAGGCCGACAAAGCACGCAAGGCAAATTCACTCTCGCCCATCAGCGCCCGCCATGCCGCCAAAGCAATGTAATATAACGGTGGGTGAATGTCACCCGCGGCCCCTTCGATAATCAGCCGCAGCGAACGCTCGGCGATGCGGGCACTATTGCCCTCGTCATACCAAAACGATTGGGACTCGAGGCGATAAAAGCGCAACGCCAAGGCGGAATTTAAAATGAAAAATAGAAAATTTAAAATTGGGAACAAAATCCCCAATTTTAAATTTTTAATTCTCAATTTTAAATTTTTAGCTGCCTCGTTGTTCAAAACGTAATCCATGCCCGCGCACGGTGACAATATATTCGTGATCGGGGTCACTTTCGGCAATGCGGTCACGCAGGCGGCGCACCAGTGCGTCAATCGCCTGCTCACTCACGCCGTAGGCGCTTTCGCCTTCCCACACCCGCTCGACAATTTCTTGGCGGCTGACCAAATTGCCATTGGCGTTAATCAACATCTCGAGCAAACGATATTGTTGCACCGATAACGGAGGGTCTAGCTCTTGCTCGGCCAAAAAGGTGCGGCGGCCCTCTTTATCGAGGCGAATACCACGCACCAAGGCCGCCATGCCTTGGCTGATGGGGCGTGCGTTCAGTGGCGCGGTGGCATCATTGCCAACAAAGGCAATTTTGACACACAGTGCCACCTGTATTTCGTCGCCGTCTTGCAATTGCACTGGCTCGCGCACTTCTTTGCCATTTAAAAATGTGCCATTTTTGCTGCCGAGGTCTTTTAGCCAAAAACCGTCGGGCTTGCGCACAATCTCGGCATGGCGACGGCTAATTTGGCGTTCGGGCAAGAGCAAGTTGGTACCGCCAACCTCGCGGCCCATCACTACATAGTCGCTGTCTAATAGCCAGCGTTGGCCTGCCATCTGCCCGTTTTGAATCACCAGCATTGGGATGTCTTGGTTCATCTTTTATCTCGTCATATTGTATAACAGCTAGGAAAGCCGTGAGCCATGAGCCATGAGCGCAGTGAAGGCAAACGCTGGTTTAGAATTTTTTCACGCAAAGGCGCAAAAGCGCAAAGGCCTTTTTAACCTTTGCGCTTTTGCGCCTTTGCGTGAAATTTTCCCCAACGCTCATGGCTCACGGCTCATGGCTTCTTCACGGCTTCAAAATCAGCTTGCCGGTCGTGCCACGCCCGTTGAGGGCGCGATGGGCGGCGGGGGCATCGGCCAAGGCAAACGTGCCGCCGATATTGACCTTGAGCTGCCCACTGGCGACCCAGCCTAAAATATCACTGGCGCGGCGCTCAAGCTCGGCGCGGGTGGCGATGTAAGCCCCCAACGACGGGCGCGTGATGAACAATGAGCCTTTGGCGTTGAGAATTTGCAGATCGAATGGCGGCACGGCGCCGCTGGCCTGCCCAAACAAGGCCATGAGGCCACGCGGACGCAGACAATTTAGGCTGCGCTCAAAGGTGTCTTTGCCGACCGACTCATACACCACTTCCACGCCTTTGCCGCTGGTCAATTCACGCACGCGGGTGTCGAAGCCATCATAAAAAATCACCTCATCGGCCCCAGCAGCTTTGGCAATGACGGCTTTTTCGGGCGTAGACACGCAGGCGATGACCCGCGCCCCGCGAATTTTTGCCATTTGCACAATGAGCGCCCCTGTGCCACCAGCAGCGGCATGAACCAGCGCCGTTTGCCCCGCTTGCAGTGCCCATGTGTCGTGGGTTAAATAATGGGCTGTCATGCCTTGCAACATCAGGGCCGCCGCATGGTCAGCGCTCACGCCAGCGGGCACGGGCACCAATTTGTCGGCAGGCACGGTGGCATATTCGGCATATGCGCCAAGGGTAAACCCATAGGCCACCGCATCACCGACCGCAAATGTCGTCACATCCGCCCCCAGCGCATCGACCACACCCGCCGCCTCGAGGCCGGGCGTATAGGGCAGGCTCATCTTATATTGCCCACTGCGCTGGTAAATGTCGATAAAGTTGATGCCGATGGCTTGAATGCGCACACGCACTTCGCCTTTGCCGGGTTGGGGCATGTCAATATCTGTGAGCCGCATTACTTCTGGCTCGCCTTGTTGGGTTACACGTATTGCTTTCATGGTGTTGTTTGAGGGGTTGTTAAAAAAATGAGTATAGCAGATAAAACACCGACGAGAGAAGCCATTCTCAACAAATCTCACTAGTTACAATCGAACTAAACTCGCTGTATTTCGGTCATATCGAAATTGGTCAATCGTTCCCAGCTTTATCGCATCAATCACTTGCTCAATTACATCCAATGGAACAAGAAACCACTCGCGGGGCTTCACGAGTGCGCCAAAGCGGTCTGGAAATTCTAAATCTAGCCGAGCACTGCCAAAAAACTTTTGTAATAATTCCTCAAGTTTTTTGCGGTTGATATTCACTAACTTAAAGGTGGCTACGATTTCCACTTCTGCCAACAAATAAGTCGGGTCTTTTTTCGCGTTGGCAATACGATCTTTTACCTCGCCGCCAGTTACGCCGATCTTATGAATCACTAAACGGTGTGCGGACACAAACGGATGGTCGGATTTGCTTCTGAGCACATAAATGGTGCCAGATGGCAAATCATTTGCTTCGTCAATATCTGAAAAAATCGGCGTGGCATTTTGATCCTCTGTTGATGAAAGGCTGGTAAATATAGGCCCTAAATCTGGGACGGTAATACGACGACTGGCTTTATCTCTATTTAAGGCACGTTGAAGTGAGCGCAAAAGCAGGTCGCTCTCAGTGGCATTGTCATAAACCACTCGCAATCTGCGATCTTGTCGCCCATAATCACTGCGAAAAAGCGCCCCCATATTGGCAACAATGGCTTTTTGTCCCTCAAGAATAAATAGATCGCCTTGCCTTACTTCTGCATTGTCCTGATATTTCACGGTTTGGCGTTCACCCGTCGCCAACTCACGCT